>NZ_JAFGYW010000047.1:0-10848 GCF_017491595.1 Pseudomonas sp. 51_B | reverse complement strand
GGGAAAAAGTCGAGCTGACGGAGGATAACGCCAGCAGACTGGAGGAGTTTTCGAAAGAGTGGAAGGATGCCAGTGATAAGTGGAATGCCATGTGGGCTGTCAAAATTGAGCAGACCAAAGACGGCAAACATTATGTCGCGGGTATTGGCCTCAGCATGGAGGACACGGAGGAAGGCAAACTGAGCCAGTTTCTGGTTGCCGCCAATCGTATCGCATTTATTGACCCGGCAAACGGGAATGAAACGCCGATGTTTGTGGCGCAGGGCAACCAGATATTCATGAACGACGTGTTCCTGAAGCGCCTGACGGCCCCCACCATTACCAGCGGCGGCAATCCTCCGGCCTTTTCCCTGACACCGGACGGAAAGCTGACCGCTAAAAATGCGGATATCAGTGGCAGTGTGAATGCGAACTCCGGGACGCTCAGTAATGTGACGATAGCTGAAAACTGTACGATAAACGGTACGCTGAGGGCGGAAAAAATCGTCGGGGACATTGTAAAGGCGGCGAGCGCGGCTTTTCCGCGCCAGCGTGAAAGCAGTGTGGACTGGCCGTCAGGTACCCGTACTGTCACCGTGACCGATGACCATCCTTTTGATCGCCAGATAGTGGTGCTTCCGCTGACGTTTCGCGGAAGTAAGCGTACTGTCAGCGGCAGGACAACGTATTCGATGTGTTATCTGAAAGTACTGATGAACGGTGCGGTGATTTATGATGGCGCGGCGAACGAGGCGGTACAGGTGTTCTCCCGTATTGTTGACATGCCAGCGGGTCGGGGAAACGTGATCCTGACGTTCACGCTTACGTCCACACGGCATTCGGCAGATATTCCGCCGTATACGTTTGCCAGCGATGTGCAGGTTATGGTGATTAAGAAACAGGCGCTGGGCATCAGCGTGGTCTGAGTGTGTTACAGAGGTTCGTCCGGGAACGGGCGTTTTATTATAAAACAGTGAGAGGTGAACGATGCGTAATGTGTGTATTGCCGTTGCTGTCTTTGCCGCACTTGCGGTGACAGTCACTCCGGCCCGTGCGGAAGGTGGACATGGTACGTTTACGGTGGGCTATTTTCAAGTGAAACCGGGTACATTGCCGTCGTTGTCGGGCGGGGATACCGGTGTGAGTCATCTGAAAGGGATTAACGTGAAGTACCGTTATGAGCTGACGGACAGTGTGGGGGTGATGGCTTCCCTGGGGTTCGCCGCGTCGAAAAAGAGCAGCACAGTGATGACCGGGGAGGATACGTTTCACTATGAGAGCCTGCGTGGACGTTATGTGAGCGTGATGGCCGGACCGGTTTTACAAATCAGTAAGCAGGTCAGTGCGTACGCCATGGCCGGAGTGGCTCACAGTCGGTGGTCCGGCAGTACAATGGATTACCGTAAGACGGAAATCACTCCCGGGTATATGAAAGAGACGACCACTGCCAGGGACGAAAGTGCAATGCGGCATACCTCAGTGGCGTGGAGTGCAGGTATACAGATTAATCCGGCAGCGTCCGTCGTTGTTGATATTGCTTATGAAGGCTCCGGCAGTGGCGACTGGCGTACTGACGGATTCATCGTTGGGGTCGGTTATAAATTCTGATTAGCCAGGTAACACAGTGTTATGACAGCCCGCCGGAACCGGTGGGCTTTTTTGTGGGGTGAATATGGCAGTAAAGATTTCAGGAGTCCTGAAAGACGGCACAGGAAAACCGGTACAGAACTGCACCATTCAGCTGAAAGCCAGACGTAACAGCACCACGGTGGTGGTGAACACGGTGGGCTCAGAGAATCCGGATGAAGCCGGGCGTTACAGCATGGATGTGGAGTACGGTCAGTACAGTGTCATCCTGCAGGTTGACGGTTTTCCACCATCGCACGCCGGGACCATCACCGTGTATGAAGATTCACAACCGGGGACGCTGAATGATTTTCTCTGTGCCATGACGGAGGATGATGCCCGGCCGGAGGTGCTGCGTCGTCTTGAACTGATGGTGGAAGAGGTGGCGCGTAACGCGTCCGTGGTGGCACAGAGTACGGCAGACGCGAAGAAATCAGCCGGCGATGCCAGTGCATCAGCTGCTCAGGTCGCGGCCCTTGTGACTGATGCAACTGACTCAGCACGCGCCGCCAGCACGTCCGCCGGACAGGCTGCATCGTCAGCTCAGGAAGCGTCCTCCGGCGCAGAAGCGGCATCAGCAAAGGCCACTGAAGCGGAAAAAAGTGCCGCAGCCGCAGAGTCCTCAAAAAACGCGGCGGCCACCAGTGCCGGTGCGGCGAAAACGTCAGAAACGAATGCTGCAGCGTCACAACAATCAGCCGCCACGTCTGCCTCCACCGCGGCCACGAAAGCGTCAGAGGCCGCCACTTCAGCACGAGATGCGGTGGCCTCAAAAGAGGCAGCAAAATCATCAGAAACGAACGCATCATCAAGTGCCGGTCGTGCAGCTTCCTCGGCAACGGCGGCAGAAAATTCTGCCAGGGCGGCAAAAACGTCCGAGACGAATGCCAGGTCATCTGAAACAGCAGCGGAACGGAGCGCCTCTGCCGCGGCAGACGCAAAAACAGCGGCGGCGGGGAGTGCGTCAACGGCATCCACGAAGGCGACAGAGGCTGCGGGAAGTGCGGTATCAGCATCGCAGAGCAAAAGTGCGGCAGAAGCGGCGGCAATACGTGCAAAAAATTCGGCAAAACGTGCAGAAGATATAGCTTCAGCTGTCGCGCTTGAGGATGCGGACACAACGAGAAAGGGGATAGTGCAGCTCAGCAGTGCAACCAACAGCACGTCTGAAACGCTTGCTGCAACGCCAAAGGCGGTTAAGGTGGTAATGGATGAAACGAACAGAAAAGCCCACTGGACAGTCCGGCACTGACCGGAACGCCAACAGCACCAACCGCGCTCAGGGGAACAAACAATACCCAGATTGCGAACACCGCTTTTGTACTGGCCGCGATTGCAGATGTTATCGACGCGTCACCTGACGCACTGAATACGCTGAATGAACTGGCCGCAGCGCTCGGGAATGATCCAGATTTTGCTACCACCATGACTAACGCGCTTGCGGGTAAACAACCGAAGAATGCGACACTGACGGCGCTGGCAGGGCTTTCCACGGCGAAAAATAAATTACCGTATTTTGCGGAAAATGATGCCGCCAGCCTGACTGAACTGACTCAGGTTGGCAGGGATATTCTGGCAAAAAATTCCGTTGCAGATGTTCTTGAATACCTTGGGGCCGGTGAGAATTCGGCCTTTCCGGCAGGTGCGCCGATCCCGTGGCCATCAGATATCGTTCCGTCTGGCTACGTCCTGATGCAGGGGCAGGCGTTTGACAAATCAGCCTACCCAAAACTTGCTGTCGCGTATCCATCGGGTGTGCTTCCTGATATGCGAGGCTGGACAATCAAGGGGAAACCCGCCAGCGGTCGTGCTGTATTGTCTCAGGAACAGGATGGAATTAAGTCGCACACCCACAGTGCCAGTGCATCCGGTACGGATTTGGGGACGAAAACCACATCGTCGTTTGATTACGGGACGAAAACAACAGGCAGTTTCGATTACGGCACCAAATCGACGAATAACACGGGGGCTCATGCTCACAGTCTGAGCGGTTCAACAGGGGCCGCGGGTGCTCATGCCCACACAAGTGGTTTAAGGATGAACAGTTCTGGCTGGAGTCAGTATGGAACAGCAACCATTACAGGAAGTTTATCCACAGTTAAAGGAACCAGCACACAGGGTATTGCTTATTTATCGAAAACGGACAGTCAGGGCAGCCACAGTCACTCATTGTCCGGTACAGCCGTGAGTGCCGGTGCACATGCGCATACAGTTGGTATTGGTGCGCACCAGCATCCGGTTGTTATCGGTGCTCATGCCCATTCTTTCAGTATTGGTTCACACGGACACACCATCACCGTTAACGCTGCGGGTAACGCGGAAAACACCGTCAAAAACATTGCATTTAACTATATTGTGAGGCTTGCATAATGGCATTCAGAATGAGTGAACAACCACGGACCATAAAAATTTATAATCTGCTGGCCGGAACTAATGAATTTATTGGTGAAGGTGACGCATATATTCCGCCTCATACCGGTCTGCCTGCAAACAGTACCGATATTGCACCGCCAGATATTCCGGCTGGCTTTGTGGCTGTTTTCAACAGTGATGAGGCATCGTGGCATCTCGTTGAAGACCATCGGGGTAAAACCGTCTATGACGTGGCTTCCGGCGACGCGTTATTTATTTCTGAACTCGGTCCGTTACCGGAAAATTTTACCTGGTTATCGCCGGGAGGGGAATATCAGAAGTGGAACGGCACAGCCTGGGTGAAGGATACGGAAGCAGAAAAACTGTTCCGGATCCGGGAGGCGGAAGAAACAAAAAAAAGCCTGATGCAGGTAGCCAGTGAGCATATTGCGCCGCTTCAGGATGCTGCAGATCTGGAAATTGCAACGAAGGAAGAAACCTCGTTGCTGGAAGCCTGGAAGAAGTATCGGGTGTTGCTGAACCGTGTTGATACATCAACTGCACCTGATATTGAGTGGCCTGCTGTCCCTGTTATGGAGTAATCGTTTTGTGATATGCCGCAGAAACGTTGTATGAAATAACGTTCTGCGGTTAGTTAGTATATTGTAAAGCTGAGTATTGGTTTATTTGGCGATTATTATCTTCAGGAGAATAATGGAAGTTCTATGACTCAATTGTTCATAGTGTTTACATCACCGCCAATTGCTTTTAAGACTGAACGCATGAAATATGGTTTTTCGTCATGTTTTGAGTCTGCTGTTGATATTTCTAAAGTCGGTTTTTTTTCTTCGTTTTCTCTAACTATTTTCCATGAAATACATTTTTGATTATTATTTGAATCAATTCCAATTACCTGAAGTCTTTCATCTATAATTGGCATTGTATGTATTGGTTTATTGGAGTAGATGCTTGCTTTTCTGAGCCATAGCTCTGATATCCAAATGAAGCCATAGGCATTTGTTATTTTGGCTCTGTCAGCTGCATAACGCCAAAAAATATATTTATCTGCTTGATCTTCAAATGTTGTATTGATTAAATCAATTGGATGGAATTGTTTATCATAAAAAATTAATGTTTGAATGTGATAACCGTCCTTTAAAAAAGTCGTTTCTGCAAGCTTGGCTGTATAGTCAACTAACTCTTCTGTCGAAGTGATATTTTTAGGCTTATCTACCAGTTTTAGACGCTCTTTAATATCTTCAGGAATTATTTTATTGTCATATTGTATCATGCTAAATGACAATTTGCTTATGGAGTAATCTTTTAATTTTAAATAAGTTATTCTCCTGGCTTCATCAAATAAAGAGTCGAATGATGTTGGCGAAATCACATCGTCACCCATTGGATTGTTTATTTGTATGCCAAGAGAGTTACAGCAGTTATACATTCTGCCATAGATTATAGCTAAGGCATGTAATAATTCGTAATCTTTTAGCGTATTAGCGACCCATCGTCTTTCTGATTTAATAATAGATGATTCAGTTAAATATGAAGGTAATTTCTTTTGTGCAAGTCTGACTAACTTTTTTATACCAATGTTTAACATACTTTCATTTGTAATAAACTCAATGTCATTTTCTTCAATGTAAGATGAAATAAGAGTAGCCTTTGCCTCGCTATACATTTCTAAATCGCCTTGTTTTTCTATCGTATTGCGAGAATTTTTAGCCCAAGCCATTAATGGATCATTTTTCCATTTTTCAATAACATTATTGTTATACCAAATGTCATATCCTATAATCTGGTTTTTGTTTTTTTGAATAATAAATGTTACTGTTCTTGCGGTTTGGAGGAATTGATTCAAATTCAAGCGAAATAATTCAGGGTCAAAATATGTATCAATGCAGCATTTGAGCAAGTGCGATAAATCTTTAAGTCTTCTTTCCCATGGTTTTTTAGTCATAAAACTCTCCATTTTGATAGGTTGCATGCTAGATGCTGATATATTTTAGAGGTGATAAAATTAACTGCTTAACTGTCAATGTAATACAAGTTGTTTGATCTTTGCAATGATTCTTATCAGAAACCATATAGTAAATTAGTTACACAGGAAATTTTTAATATTATTATTATCATTCATTATGTATTAAAATTAGAGTTGTGGCTTGGCTCTGCTAACACGTTGCTCATAGGAGATATGGTAGAGCCGCAGACACGTCGTATGCAGGAACGTGCTGCGGCTGGCTGGTGAACTTCCGATAGTGCGGGTGTTGAATGATTTCCAGTTGCTACCGATTTTACATATTTTTTGCATGAGAGAATTTGTACCACCTCCCACCGACCATCTATGACTGTACGCCACTGTCCCTAGGACTGCTATGTGCCGGAGCGGACATTACAAACGTCCTTCTCGGTGCATGCCACTGTTGCCAATGACCTGCCTAGGAATTGGTTAGCAAGTTACTACCGGATTTTGTAAAAACAGCCCTCCTCATATAAAAAGTATTCGTTCACTTCCGATAAGCGTCGTAATTTTCTATCTTTCATCATATTCTAGATCCCTCTGAAAAAATCTTCCGAGTTTGCTAGGCACTGATACATAACTCTTTTCCAATAATTGGGGAAGTCATTCAAATCTATAATAGGTTTCAGATTTGCTTCAATAAATTCTGACTGTAGCTGCTGAAACGTTGCGGTTGAACTATATTTCCTTATAACTTTTACGAAAGAGTTTCTTTGAGTAATCACTTCACTCAAGTGCTTCCCTGCCTCCAAACGATACCTGTTAGCAATATTTAATAGCTTGAAATGATGAAGAGCTCTGTGTTTGTCTTCCTGCCTCCAGTTCGCCGGGCATTCAACATAAAAACTGATAGCACCCGGAGTTCCGGAAACGAAATTTGCATATACCCATTGCTCACGAAAAAAAATGTCCTTGTCGATATAGGGATGAATCGCTTGGTGTACCTCATCTACTGCGAAAACTTGACCTTTCTCTCCCATATTGCAGTCGCGGCACGATGGAACTAAATTAATAGGCATCACCGAAAATTCAGGATAATGTGCAATAGGAAGAAAATGATCTATATTTTTTGTCTGTCCTATATCACCACAAAATGGACATTTTTCACCTGATGAAACAAGCATGTCATCGTAATATGTTCTAGCGGGTTTGTTTTTATCTCGGAGATTATTTTCATAAAGCTTTTCTAATTTAACCTTTGTCAGGTTACCAACTACTAAGGTTGTAGGCTCAAGAGGGTGTGTCCTGTCGTAGGTAAATAACTGACCTGTCGAGCTTAATATTCTATATTGTTGTTCTTTCTGCAAAAAAGTGGGGAAGTGAGTAATGAAATTATTTCTAACATTTATCTGCATCATACCTTCCGAGCATTTATTAAGCATTTCGCTATAAGTTCTCGCTGGAAGAGGTAGTTTTTTCATTGTACTTTACCTTCATCTCTGTTCATTATCATCGCTTTTAAAACGGTTCGACCTTCTAATCCTATCTGACCATTATAATTTTTTAGAATGGTTTCATAAGAAAGCTCTGAATCAACGGACTGCGATAATAAGTGGTGGTATCCAGAATTTGTCACTTCAAGTAAAAACACCTCACGAGTTAAAACACCTAAGTTCTCACCGAATGTCTCAATATCCGGACGGATAATATTTATTGCTTCTCTTGACCGTAGGACTTTCCACATGCAGGATTTTGGAACCTCTTGCAGTACTACTGGGGAATGAGTTGCAATTATTGCTACACCATTGCGTGCATCGAGTAAGTCGCTTAATGTTCGTAAAAAAGCAGAGAGCAAAGGTGGATGCAGATGAACCTCTGGTTCATCGAATAAAACTAATGACTTTTCGCCAACGACATCTACTAATCTTGTGATAGTAAATAAAACAATTGCATGTCCAGAGCTCATTCGAAGCAGATATTTCTGGATATTGTCATAAAACAATTTAGTGAATTTATCATCGTCCACTTGAATCTGTGGTTCATTACGTCTTAACTCTTCATATTTAGAAATGAGGCTGATGAGTTCCATATTTGAAAAGTTTTCATCACTACTTAGTTTTTTGATAGCTTCAAGCCAGAGTTGTCTTTTTCTATCTACTCTCATACAACCAATAAATGCTGAAATGAATTCTAAGCGGAGATCGCCTAGTGATTTTAAACTATTGCTGGCAGCATTCTTGAGTCCAATATAAAAGTATTGTGTACCTTTTGCTGGGTCAGGTTGTTCTTTAGGAGGAGTAAAAGGATCAAATGCACTAAACGAAACTGAAACAAGCGATCGAAAATATCCCTTTGGGATTCTTGACTCGATAAGTCTATTATTTTCAGAGAAAAAATATTCATTGTTTTCTGGGTTGGTGATTGCACCAATCATTCCATTCAAAATTGTTGTTTTACCACACCCATTCCGCCCGATAAAAGCATGAATGTTCGTGCTGGGCATAGAATTAACCGTCACCTCAAAAGGTATAGTTAAATCACTGAATCCGGGAGCACTTTTTCTATTAAATGAAAAGTGGAAATCTGACAATTCTGGCAAACCATTTAACACACGTGCGAACTGTCCATGAATTTCTGAAAGAGTTACCCCTCTAAGTAATGAGGTGTTAAGGACGCTTTCATTTTCAATGTCGGCTAATCGATTTGGCCATACTACTAAATCCTGAATAGCTTTAAGAAGGTTATGTTTAAAACCATCGCTTAATTTGCTGAGATTAACATAGTAGTCAATGCTTTCACCTAAGGAAAAAAACATTTCAGGGAGTTGACTGAATTTTTTATCTATTAATGAATAAGTGCTTACTTCTTCTTTTTGACCTACAAAACCAATTTTAACATTTCCGATATCGCATTTTTCACCATGCTCATCAAAGACAGTAAGATAAAACATTGTAACAAAGGAATAGTCATTCCAACCATCTGCTCGTAGGAATGCCTTATTTTTTTCTACTGCAGGAATATACCCGCCTCTTTCAATAACACTAAACTCCAACATATAGTAACCCTTAATTTTATTAAAATAACCGCAATTTATTTGGCGGCAACACAGGATCTCTCTTTTAAGTTACTCTCTATTACATACGTTTTCCATCTAAAAATTAGTAGTATTGAACTTAACGGGGCATCGTATTGTAGTTTTCCATATTTAGCTTTCTGCTTCCTTTTGGATAACCCACTGTTATTCATGTTGCATGGTGCACTGTTTATACCAACGATATAGTCTATTAATGCATATATAGTATCGCCGAACGATTAGCTCTTCAGGCTTCTGAAGAAGCGTTTCAAGTACTAATAAGCCGATAGATAGCCACGGACTTCGTAGCCATTTTTCATAAGTGTTAACTTCCGCTCCTCGCTCATAACAGACATTCACTACAGTTATGGCGGAAAGGTATGCATGCTGGGTGTGGGGAAGTCGTGAAAGAAAAGAAGTCAGCTGCGTCGTTTGACATCACTGCTATCTTCTTACTGGTTATGCAGGTCGTAGTGGGTGGCACACAAAGCTTTGCACTGGATTGCGAGGCTTTGTGCTTCTCTGGAGTGCGACAGGTTTGATGACAAAAAATTAGCGCAAGAAGACAAAAATCACCTTGCGCTAATGCTCTGTTACAGGTCACTAATACCATCTAAGTAGTTGATTCATAGTGACTGCATATGTTGTGTTTTACAGTATTATGTAGTCTGTTTTTTATGCAAAATCTAATTTAATATATTGATATTTATATCATTTTACGTTTCTCGTTCAGCTTTTTTATACTAAGTTGGCATTATAAAAAAGCATTGCTTATCAATTTGTTGCAACGAACAGGTCACTATCAGTCAAAATAAAATCATTATTTGATTTCAATTTTGTCCCACTCCCTGCCTCTGTCATCACGATACTGTGATGCCATGGTGTCCGACTTATGCCCGAGAAGATGTTGAGCAAACTTATCGCTTATCTGCTTCTCATAGAGTCTTGCAGACAAACTGCGCAACTCGTGAAAGGTAGGCGGATCCCCTTCGAAGGAAAGACCTGATGCTTTTCGTGCGCGCATAAAATACCTTGATACTGTGCCGGATGAAAGCGGTTCGCGACGAGTAGATGCAATTATGGTTTCTCCGCCAAGAATCTCTTTGCATTTATCAAGTGTTTCCTTCATTGATATTCCGAGAGCATCAATATGCAATGCTGTTGGGATGGCAATTTTTACGCCTGTTTTGCTTTGCTCGACATAAAGATATCCATCTACGATATCAGACCACTTCATTTCGCATAAATCACCAACTCGTTGCCCGGTAACAACAGCCAGTTCCATTGCAAGTCTGAGCCAACATGGTGATGATTCTGCTGCTTGATAAATTTTCAGGTATTCGTCAGCCGTAAGTCTTGATCTCCTTACCTCTGATTTTGCTGCGCGAGTGGCAGCGACATGGTTTGTTGTTATATGGCCTTCAGCTATTGCCTCTCGGAATGCATCGCTCAGTGTTGATCTGATTAACTTGGCTGACGCCGCCTTGCCCTCGTCTATGTATCCATTGAGCATTGCCGCAATTTCTTTTGTGGTGATGTCTTCAAGTGGAGCATCAGGCAGACCCCTCCTTATTGCTTTAATTTTGCTCATGTAATTTATGAGTGTCTTCTGCTTGATTCCTCTGCTGGCCAGGATTTTTTCGTAGCGATCAAGCCATGAATGTAACGTAACGGAATTATCACTGTTGATTCTCGCTGTCAGAGGCTTGTGTTTGTGTCCTGAAAATAACTCAATGTTGGCCTGTATAGCTTCAGTGATTGCGATTCGCCTGTCTCTGCCTAATCCAAACTCTTTACCCGTCCTTGGGTCCCTGTAGCAGTAATATCCATTGTTTCTTATATAAAGGTTAGGGGG
>NZ_JAFGYW010000465.1:0-432 GCF_017491595.1 Pseudomonas sp. 51_B | reverse complement strand
AATTATTCCTGCTATCGATCTTAAAGACGGTGCCTGCGTACGTCTGCGCCAGGGCCGCATGGAAGATTCCACGGTGTTCTCCGATGACCCGGTGAGCATGGCTGCCAAGTGGGTGGAGGGCGGTTGCCGCCGTCTGCATCTGGTCGACCTCAACGGCGCGTTCGAAGGCCAGCCGGTCAACGGCGAAGTGGTCACCGCGATCGCCAAGCGCTACCCGACCCTGCCGATCCAGATCGGTGGCGGCATCCGTTCGCTGGAAACCATCGAGCATTACGTCAAGGCCGGCGTCAGCTACGTGATCATCGGCACCAAAGCCGTGAAAGATCCGGCGTTCGTTGCTGAAGCCTGCCGTGCGTTTCCGGGCAAGATCATTGTCGGTCTGGATGCGAAAGACGGTTTCGTCGCCACCGACGGCTGGGCTGAGATCAGCAC
>NZ_JAFGYW010000464.1:0-432 GCF_017491595.1 Pseudomonas sp. 51_B | reverse complement strand
AAGCTGCTGGGCGACAAGCTTCTGCGCTACTCCTATCTGGCATCGGCGGCGATCTTCTGCTATTTCGCGGTGTACGTGATTGTTTCTGGCTACAACGAGTTTGTCGGGTCGGGCGCCGTCGAGCAGTTGCATTCGCTGTAAACGTGCGAAACGGGTCGGGCTTTCTATACTCCCAGCCGAATCCACTTTTCCGTTCTGAGGAGTCGCGTCATGGATGAACAACAACGCGTCGAGATAGCCGAGCCTCGTTTCGAACACGGGCAATTTCTGCTGATTGCCGGTTTCGGCGGGCGATTCACTCAGGAGACCACCGAAGACATTCCCGCGTTATGGGAAAAACTGATCCCGCACTTGGGAAAAATCCCCGCGCAACTCAACGAAGTAACCTACGGCGTTTGCTGCAATGCGGACGGTGAGGGCGGTTTCGAATAC
>NZ_JAFGYW010000463.1:0-433 GCF_017491595.1 Pseudomonas sp. 51_B | reverse complement strand
GGTACTGTTTCAACTGCTTCGGCGTATCGCGGTTGGGGTCAACGCTGACCAGCACGATCTGCAATTTATCCACAGCCTCTTTCGGCACTTCACTCTTGATCTGCCGCAGTTGCGCCAGGGTGGTCGGGCAGATGTCCGGGCAGCAGGTATAACCGAAGAACAACAGACTCCACTTGCCTTTCAACTCGTCGATGGCAACTGGTTTGCCGTCCTGATCGGTCATGGTCACGTCCGGCAGGTTGCGGCTCTGCGGCAGCAGGATAATGCCGGCGTCGATCAGCGCAGTCGGATCGCCCTGGCCTTTGCCGGTCAGCACTTTATTCACGGTAAGCCCGAGGATCAGCGCGATCACGGCGACGAGGATGAAGACGGTTTTCTGGGTTCGGGTCATAGGTTCAACAGTAAGTAGTGGTCTACGAGCAGGGCGATGAAC
>NZ_JAFGYW010000462.1:0-433 GCF_017491595.1 Pseudomonas sp. 51_B | reverse complement strand
GAAAACATCATTCCACGAACCACCTGTTTAGATCTTGCGAGGTTTGCCATGGCTGACTACAAAGCGCCGCTGCGCGATATGCGCTTCGTCCTCAATGAAGTGTTCGAAGTCGCCAAACTCTGGGCCGAGCTGCCAGCGCTGGCCGAGACCGTCGACGCCGAAACCGTTGAAGCGATTCTCGAAGAGGCCGGCAAGGTCACCAGAAAAAGCATCGCGCCGCTGAGCCGTGCCGCTGACGAGGAAGGTGGCCGTTGGGCGGACGGGGCCGTCACCACCCCGGCCGGTTTCCCACAGGCCTATCAGACTTATGCCGAAGGCGGCTGGGTCGGCGTCGGCGGTGATCCGGCCTACGGCGGCATGGGCATGCCCAAAGCCGTGTCGGCGCAGGTCGAGGAAATGGTCAACTCCGCCAGCCTGGCGGTCGGTCTGTATC
>NZ_JAFGYW010000461.1:0-433 GCF_017491595.1 Pseudomonas sp. 51_B | reverse complement strand
CGCCAGCGAACAACCTGCGAGCAGCACCCGCGTGCTGGTGCTCAATGACAGCTTTGGCGCCTTGGCGATCAGTCTGTTGGACAAGGTCGAGGTAAGCAGCAGCGGCGACTCGTTCCTGGGTTTCGTCGGGCTGGAAAAGAATTTGCTGCGCAATGGTCAGGCGTTCGACGCGATTCGTCCGATTCCGGCCAGTGAGCCCTTGGTCGGGCCGTTTGATCGGGTGCTGATCCGCGTTCCCAAGACGCTGGCGCTGTTGGAAGAACAGCTGATCCGCCTGCAAGGACAACTCGCTCCCGGCGCGCAAGTGATCGCCGCCGCCATGGTCAAGCATCTGCCGCGCGCTGCCGGCGACTTGCTGGAGCGCTACATTGGCCCGGTGCAGGCGTCGCTGGCCGTGAAGAAAGCCCGACTGCTGATCGCCACGCCTGAAAGC
>NZ_JAFGYW010000460.1:0-433 GCF_017491595.1 Pseudomonas sp. 51_B | reverse complement strand
GTAGCATCCCGATCTTTTCCCTATCTAATTCACCTCCTATTAGGAGCCGATCGTGCTTGTGCGCCGGCAAAACTTTTCAGGCGAATTTCCGCCCCTGGCGCTCTAGGCTACTACGTGCGCGATATGACAAGTTAACAAGACGGCGCAGGTTGATGCTTCCAATAAACATGATCTTTCTGCTCCGCTGAGAAGTACACCTTTTTGCTAGCATCTCGCACGGCAAGAGCGATTGCCGAGCTTAGAGCGTATCTTCCGGGATCGGGCAAAGGGGCAACTCGAGCTAATCTCCCCAGCGGCTAGCATGTGTAGTGCGCCATATCATATCCAAGATAGTGTAGGACTCGTCGCATTGGATGACGATGCCTAGTACTGTGCGCCAATTAGGTCGTCATTGCGCCAGCTCGTCAGCGCTGGTCGTCTACCAGCTCGATAA
>NZ_JAFGYW010000459.1:0-434 GCF_017491595.1 Pseudomonas sp. 51_B | reverse complement strand
ACCGCGACGGCGAGCGCCGGCACCGCGAAGGCGAGCAGCTTGCCCGCGAGGAAGCCGAGCATGAACGGCAGCGCGTGAATGACGGGGCGCTTGCGGCGGTTCAGCCATCGGCCGGGCGCCGGCCACGTCAGGTAGCGATGAAACATCAGCGCGACGAGTACCGCGACGAGCGAGATCCCGGTGTAGGCAAAGGGTTTCGAATTGGCGAGCGACATCAGCTCGGACATGACGCCGAGCGGCACGTCGGGCCCGACGTTCGCCGGCAGGACGGAACGGTAATGCGCGACGAACGCGGCGGCCAGATGATAGGCCGCCCACGCGGATGCGCCCGTCGGCACGAGCCAGTCCAGGAACCATCGCGTGGCCCAGCCGAATCGGCCTGTCTCCAGCTTCGGCGGCGGCAGGCGCAGATGGCGATACGCGAAGGCCGAGAG
>NZ_JAFGYW010000458.1:0-434 GCF_017491595.1 Pseudomonas sp. 51_B | reverse complement strand
AAGAGCAGCAGGAAGAATCCGAAGAAGACGCCATAGCCCGCGCCATCGCCGCCGAAAAGGAGCTTGAAGCATGAGCCAGGAACGCTACGGCATCCGCCGCTTCGCCCTGCTGAACACCGCCGGCTACAGCCTCGGCATCTTTCCGCTGGAAAACCCGCTGTCGGTCTACGGCGCCAACAACCTCGGCAAGTCCGCATCGATCAACGCGCTGCAGTTCCCGATCCTGGCGCGCATGTCGGACATGAGCGTCGGCAAGTACAGCCTCGAGCAGTCGCGCAAGTTCTACTTCGCCTCGGACACCAGCTACATCCTCGTCGAAGTCATGCTGCCCCACGGCCCGCATGTGATCGGAGTGGCCGGCCGCGGGCCGGGCGGCGGCTTCGGTCATCAGTTCTTCGTCTACCAGGGCTCGCTGGACCTCGACCATTACCAGC
>NZ_JAFGYW010000457.1:0-434 GCF_017491595.1 Pseudomonas sp. 51_B | reverse complement strand
TTTATGTAGTCATGCAAGCGTCGATGTGCGCGTGCGGGCAAAAGGTGAAAATGCTCGACCTGCCCGGCATCGTGCAGCCCGAGAAGGCTATCGCCGCATTTAATCGCATGGTCAAGAAAGGTGAATGGGCGATTCTTGTGGAGAGTTATCAGCCACAGCGACAATTTCGCCATCTCCACGGCCATCGGGTTAACGTCAACGCCATATAGGCAGCGCTCAGCGACGAGACGACGAGCGATTGCTAGCCGTTCCTCTGTGTCACGAGGTAAGAGTTGCTCGCTATGACACGAGGCCGACAACAACGCCTCGGGAACCACCAGTGGAACGTTCGGGCGAACTGATTCAGCAATTCCCCAAGCTTCCACGAGGCGCTCGGATAAAAAGCGGCACGCCTGTACCAGAAAAGCGCCCGAACCACACGCAAAATCACAAAC
>NZ_JAFGYW010000456.1:0-434 GCF_017491595.1 Pseudomonas sp. 51_B | reverse complement strand
CCACCTTCACCGCCACCGCCCGCGAGGCCAGTCAGTTGCTGGCGTTGACGGCAAAACACGATCCCCGCGATGAGTACAGCCGGCCCAACCCGGCATGGAACGACAGCCCGGCATTCGGCACGCCACGACCGTTTCGCTTCGGCGTGCCACGGGCGCAGGATCTGGAGTTTTTCGGTTGCAGCGAGGGGCCGCAACTGTTCGCAGCGGCCATCGAACGGCTCAAGGCACTGGGTGGCGAACCCGTCGAGCTGGACCTGTCACCGTTTCTGGAAGCAGCGCGTTTGCTTTACGACGGGCCGTGGGTGGCCGAGCGTTATAGCGTCGCCGGTGAGCTGATGGAGCAGAATCCCGAAGCGGTGCTGCCGGTGATCCGAGCGGTGCTGGCCAAGGCACCGGCAGTGACCGGCGTGCAGACCTTCCGCGCGCAATATCGA
>NZ_JAFGYW010000046.1:0-11019 GCF_017491595.1 Pseudomonas sp. 51_B | reverse complement strand
AGCTCGCGATGCGCCGCGCGGGCGGCGCTCGATCCCGCAGGCGCCAAAGATGTTGCGGCAAGCCCTCGGAGCCCTTCATTCACCCTGCCACCTGTTTAGTCATTATTGCCACTTTGACTGCCCCTCAGGGAGTGCTTCACTGGGCCTTTCAGGCATGCCCGGATCCAGGAGCTCCCGATGAACCTGCACCAGTACGCTGAAACCCACGAAGTCACCAATCAACCGCCGTCACTCGACGGTGCCAACCTGTACCGCCTCGACCTGCCGCTGCAAGAGTGGTCGCGGCGCTTTGGGGCCGGGTGGGCCGAATCGCGGATCGATGCCTATGGTGCCTTGGCGGGCGGGCCGCTGATGGCTGCGGGGTTCCTGGCCAATGCGCACAAACCGCAATTTCAAAGCCACGACCGCTATGGCCACCGCATCGATCTTGTGGAGTTCCACCCTGCCTATCACGAACTGATGCGCACTGCCGTCGAGCATGGCCTGCCTTCCTTGCCTTGGGCTGAACCCCGGCCAGGCGCCCATGTAGCGCGTGCGTCGATGACTTACCTGCACAGCCAGGCCGAGGCCGGCACCGGTTGCCCGCTGACCATGACCTTCGCTGCCGTGCCCGCCCTCAGGCTGCAGCCGGAATTGGCCGAATACTGGCTGCCAAAGATCCTCGCCTGCGAGTACGACCCACGCAATGTCGGTGACCGGCACAAGGCCGGGGTCACCCTCGGCATGGCCATGACCGAGAAGCAGGGCGGCACCGACGTGCGCGCCAATACCACCCGCGCATACCCGGTGGGCAGCCCTGGCCCCGGCCAGCCTTACGAACTGGTGGGGCACAAGTGGTTCTGTTCGGCGCCGATGTGCGATGCCTTTCTCACCTTGGCGCAAACCGACAAGGGCCTGAGCTGCTTCCTGTTGCCACGCCATCGCCCTGACGACAGCCGCAACCAGTTCTATATCCAGCGCCTTAAAAACAAGCTGGGCAACAGCTCGAATGCTTCCAGCGAAGTCGAGTTTCGCGGCGCCCTGGCGTGGATGGTGGGCGAGGAGGGGCGCGGGGTGCCGACCATCATCGAAATGGTCGCGATGACCCGCTTCGATTGCATGGTCGGCTCCAGCGCCCTGATGCGTCAGGCCCTGACCCAGGCCGCACATCATTGCGCCCATCGCAAGGTCGGTGGCCGAGCGCTCAGCGAGCAGCCCCTGATGCAGAACGTGCTGGCTGACCTGGCGCTGGAAAGCGAGGCGGCATTGGCGCTGAGCTTGCGCATGGGGCAGGCCTTGGAGCAGCTCGATGACCCCCAGCAGGCGCACTTCGCCCGGCTGGTCACGGCAGTTGGCAAATACTGGATCTGCAAGCGGGCGCCGGCGATGATCAACGAGGCCGCTGAGTGCCTGGGCGGTGCCGGTTATGTCGAGGACAGCATTCTGCCACGGCTGTACCGCGAAGCGCCGGTCAACTCGACCTGGGAAGGTTCTGGCAATGTGCAATGCTTGGATGTGCTGCGCGCGTTGTCCAAAGAAGGCGGTGTGCTCGATGCGTTGTTCGCCGAACTTGGGGACGGGCATGGTGACCCCCGCCTGGCCGCGCATATTGGCAACCTCAAGGGAGCGTTCGCCGATACCGGCGATATCCAGTACAGGGCGCGGCAGCTTACCGAGGATATTGCCTTGGCAGTGCAGGCCAAGTTGCTTCTGGAAGCCGGCAACGCCGCCGTCAGCGATGCCTTCATCGCCAGCCGTCTGAACGGGGGCGGGCGGGTGTACGGCGCACTGCCCCGTGGCATCGATGTGCAGGCCCTGTTGGCACGGTCGACGCCCGCCTGGCCGAGTTGATTAGCGCGCTTGAGCATCGGGGGTGTATTTAGACACAAAGGCAGGCAAGATGGCTGACATGCATGTCCAGACAGGAAGCCCAGTGTGAGCCAAGCTTTTGTAGTCGTAGATACCCCCGAACAGGCCGTCGATCGTCTGGCGGCCTTGCATGAACAGGCCACCGGGGCCCTGAGCCAGGCCCTCAAGCGTTACCTGAAGGACCGTACCGAGCCCGATGCCGATGAGCGCGCCCTCTATCGTTACCCGGCACTGCGCCTGACCTATTACAGCCACGGCGAGGTAGCCGCCACCACCCGCGCCTATGCCAAGGTACAGGTCGCTGGTACTTACAGTGTCACCGTCACCCAGCCAGCAGCGTTCCGTGGTTACCTGCTGGAGCAACTACGCCCGCTGATGCATGACTACACGGTGACCGTGGAAGTCGGCGTCAGCGAGCAGAACATTCCTTACCCCTACGTGGTGGACCAGGGCGATGAGCTGGCCGGCAGTGGCATCACCGCCGCCGAACTTGCGCGGGTATTCCCCAGCACCGACCTGTCGGCAGCCACCGACAATATTGCCGATGGCCTGCACGACTGGGACAGTGCCGAAACCCTGCCGCTGGCGTTGTTCGATGCCGCACGTGTGGACTTCTCGCTGCGGCGCCTGGTGCATTACACCGGCAGCGACTGGCGCCACGTGCAGCCATGGATTCTGCTGACCAACTACCACCGCTACGTTGACCAGTTCATCAGCCATGGGCTTGATCAACTGCGCGATGACCCGCGCTTCGTGCGCATGGTCTTGCCGGGCAACGTAGTGATCGAGAAGGGCATGGACCACGGTGAAGCGCAGGCCCTGGTGGCCAGCGTGGTCTGGCACCGCTACCAGATGCCGGCCTATCACCTGATCGCCGGTGACGGTGATGGCGTGACTCTGGTCAACATCGGCGTTGGCCCATCCAACGCCAAGAACATCACCGACCACCTGGCGGTGCTGCGCCCGCACTGCTGGCTGATGATCGGCCACTGCGGCGGCCTGCGCCAGTCGCAAACCATTGGCGACTACGTACTGGCCCACGCCTACATGCGCCGTGACGGTATCCTCGATCGCGTGGTGCCGCCCAATATCCCCATCCCGGCATTGGCAGAGGTGCAATTGGCCCTGCAGGAGGCTGCTGCACAGGTAACCGGCGAGCGTGGCGAAGAGCTCAAAAAGCGCCTGCGTACCGGCACCGTGCTCACCTACGACGACCGCAACTGGGAGCTGCGCTGGGCTCAGGAACGCCCGCTGATCAACCTCTCCCGCGCGGTGGCGGTGGATATGGAAAGTGGCACCATTGCGGCCCAGGGCTATCGGCTGCGCGTGCCGTACGGCACGTTGCTGTGCGTTTCCGACAAGCCCTTGCACAGCGAAATCAAGCTGCCAGGCTCGGCCAACGCCTTCTATAACCGTGCCGTCAGCCAGCATCTTAAGATCGGCATCGCCGCGCTGGACTTGCTGCGCACCGAGCTCAATTCGTTGCACTCGCGTAAACTGCGCAGCTTCGATGAGCCGCCGTTCCGCTGAGGATCCATGCCACTGCCACCCCGTTCCAAGCCGCGCCGCCCCCCGGCGCGGCCTGCTGGCCCCCGTCGCCAGGCCAAGGCGCCACCGGCCGAGCCACGCCTGATACTGTTCAACAAGCCCTTTGACGTACTGACCCAGTTCAGCGACGGTGAGGGGCGGGCGACGCTCAAGGATTTCATCGACATCCCTGGCGTCTACCCCGCCGGTCGCCTGGACCGCGACAGCGAAGGGTTGCTGCTGCTGACCAACGATGGCGGGCTGCAGGCGCGCATTGCCGACCCTAAGCACAAGCTGCCCAAGACATACTGGGTGCAGGTGGAAGGCGAGCCGAGCGAAGAGCAGATCCAGCGTCTACGTGATGGCGTACATCTCAATGACGGCCCGACGTTGCCCGCCCAAGCGCGCCGGCTGGCCGAGCCCGAGCTGTGGCCGCGCAATCCGCCGGTGCGTTTTCGGAAAAGCGTGCCGACCTGCTGGTTGGAGTTGGTGATCCGCGAAGGGCGTAACCGCCAGGTGCGACGCATGACGGCGGCGGTGGGGTTGCCTACCTTGCGCCTGGTGCGAGTGCGTATCGGTGACTGGGCATTGGATGGGCTCGAGCAGGGCTGCTGGCGAGAAGTGGCGCCTAAGCTTACGCGCTAGACCCCCTCGATAAACGCCACCACCACACTTTTGATAATGAACGCCAGCACCCCCAGCCCAAGCACGAAAAACAGGATGAGGGTGCCGAAGCGCCCTGCCTTGGACTTTTTTGCCAAGTCCCAGACGATGAAACCCATGAAACCGATCAGCACGGTGACCAGTACGATCATCATCCACTCTTCGAATACGGCGGGATCCATCGGTGTTCTCCAGGCAGGCGGGGCGTCGGTTGTAGGGGCGATCAGCGAAGGTGGGTCAACGGCATCTCGGTGCTGGCCAGTACCTGATTGAGTACGAAGCTCGAACGCACGCTGGTCACGCCTTCGATGCGGGTTAGGCTACCGAGCAGCAGTTTCTGGTAGTGGTCCATGTCGGGGACCACCACCTTGAGCTGATAATCCGCATCCATGCCAGTTACCAGGCTGCATTCGAGCACTTGGGGCAAGTTGCGGATGGCGGCTTCGAACGTCTCGAAGCGTTCTGGGGTGTGCCGGTCCATGCCGATCAACACATAGGCAGTGAGGCTCAGGCCGAGCTTCTTGCGGTCAAGCAGTGCGACCTGGCGTGAGATGTAGCCGTCGTCTTCCAGTTGCTTGACCCGACGCGAGCATGGCGATGGCGACAGGCCGATGCGCTCGGCCAGCTCCTGGTTGGAAATGCGCGCGTCGCGCTGCAGTTCAGCGAGAATGCTCAGGTCGTACCGGTCAAGTTTGCTCATGAAAAAGCCCTTTTCTGTTCGGATTGCGGTGAATTATCAATCCAGGGTTAAAAATTGCGCAAGTGCTATTTATCTGAGCAATCTTCGCAATCCTCTGCTTTGCCGGCTCCCCTATAGTTACCTACAGAATCACTGCCCGGACATCAGTCCACGGCGACGCGCCCTAGGCGGGCGGTCGCGGCCAGCCATCCAACAGGATCAGCAGGCCCCCGGGCTACGCAGCGTTCAGAAGACACTGTGAGGTGAGCCGGCACCACAAGTGCCGAGCACGGACGACAATTCCCAAAGGGAGGCCATCGGTCTCCCTTTTTTCATGGCCGCGATTTCATCTGCCTGTGGCACCAGCGCGGTAGACTGGCAGCATGGCGCTTTGGATACCGTGAGGAACTACATGAAGTCGCGCATCTGGCAGTTGGCAGGTGTTGGTTTGCTGGGGTTGAGCATCAGCTATGCGGCCTTGGCCGAAGGCCCTGGCCAGTGGCATGA
Organism: Pseudomonas sp. 51_B; assembly: GCF_017491595.1. Lineage (NCBI taxonomy): Bacteria > Pseudomonadati > Pseudomonadota > Gammaproteobacteria > Pseudomonadales > Pseudomonadaceae > Pseudomonas > Pseudomonas sp. 51_B. Next base: position 5,795 of record NZ_JAFGYW010000046.1, on the reverse strand, counting down.
CGGCGAGGGCGGCGAGGGCGGCCCTGGCCGGCCGCTGAATTCGCGTGATGCTGCAGAGCAGACTCAGCCCCCGCGCCAGGGCTACTATCAGGACATCCCGCGGCGCAACGGTGACAATCGCCACTGGCAAGCCGGTGGCCCTGGCCAACGGCCGGGCGGTGACTGGCACGGGCGCCCGGATGGCCACGGCAATGGCTGGGGCCCCGGCCCGCAGTATCGTCCAGGGCACACTGTGGATCATTTTCCGGATCGCTACTGGAAGGTGCCGTACCGCGGCAACGACTACTTCTACTCCGGTGGCTACTGGTATCGCCCCCACGGCGGCAGTTATGTTGTGGTCAGGCCACCCTACGGCGTAAGGGTCAATTACCTGCCGGCCTATGCGCGGGAGGTGTGGCTGGGGGGCGCGCTGTTCTTCCTGGTCGCCGATACCTATTACCAGTACCTGGCCGATAGCCAAGAGTATGTGGTGGTCAACCCGCCCGCTGCCGCGCCCGCACCGCTGCCCGCAACGCCTGTGGCCGGCAACGGTTACGATGTAGTCGCTTATCCGATGTATGGGCAGGGGCAGGAACAACAAGACCAGGACCGCTATCAGTGCCACCGCTGGGCCGTAAGCCAGTCCGGGTTCGATCCAGCCACAGCACCCTATGCCCCGCCTGTGGAGGTGGCCAGCAACTACCGCCGGGCACTGAGCGCCTGCTTCAGCGGCCGCGGCTACAGCGTCAACTGACTCATACCGGGTCGGCGTGCACCATTACATCCGCCTTCGGATAACGCTGGCGGATTACCTCTGAAGCTTGCACGCACAGTTCATGGGCTTCATGCAGTGGCAGCTGCCCTGGCAGCTCCAGGTGCAGTTGCACGAACCACTGGTTGCCGGACATTCGTGTACGCAGGTCGTGCACACCTTTGACCCCAGCGATGCCCATTACCAGGTCGACCATCCCTTCGCCGATGTCGGTGGGCAATTCCTTGTCCATGAGAATCGCCGTACTTTCGCGGGCGATCTGCAGCGCACTCCAGAGGATGTAAAGCGCGATGCCCAGCCCGAACAGTGCGTCCAGTTGCGGCCAGCCGAAACGGGCCAGCAGCAGGGCAAGCAGAATGCTGCCATTGAGCAACAGGTCAGAGCGGTAATGCAGCGAGTCGGCGCGCACGGCGGTGGAACCGGTCAAGCGGATGACTTTGCGCTGCAGTGCCAGCAGGGCGACGGTGAGTACCAGCGACAGCAGCATCACGGCGATGCCGATGCTGGTATTGCCCAGCGGGGTAGGGTCTTGCAGGCGTTCGACCGCCTGCACCCCGATCAGCACCGCGCTGACCCCGATGAACAGCGCCTGGGCCATGCCGGCCAGGGCCTCGGCCTTGCCATGACCGAAGCGGTGATCGTCATCGGCTGGGCGCAGGGCGTAATGCACGGCAAGCAGGTTGAGGAACGAGGCGACGGCATCCAGTGCCGAGTCGGTCAGCCCCGCCAATAGGCTGACCGAGCCGCTTAGCCACCAGGCCACGGCCTTGCTGACCACCAAGATGCTGGCCACGGCCAGTGAGGCACGTGTTGCCAGGCGCAGCAGGCGCTGGTGTTCGGCGGCGGTAATCATGTTCAGGTGATGTCCTTGTGCGATTTAGGCCGCAGGAACCAGGCCCAAGGCCGCCAGCTGCTCTAAGCTGCCGCGGTGCTGGATCAGCCGTGGGTCATCCAGCGGCAGGCGCTGGCCCAGCTCGCTTTGCACGATGGACTGCAGCTTGAGGTTGTCGACCTTGCCATCAGGGCTTACGGCATCACGCAGTTTGACCGGGTCGATCTGGGCCGTCCGGCCGCCGGGGTAGTAGATGGCGCCCGTGGCGAAATCGATGCCGAAGGCAATCAGGCCGGGGATTACGTAGAACAGGATGCCGATAGCATCCATGGCGGCGACCACAGGGTCGATCTTGCCGCCGATCTGGCCACGGCGATCTGGATAGAAAATAGTGCCGCAGGCCGTCAGCTGGGTCAGCAGGGTGACGATCAGGGCGCCACCAATGACGCGGGATGGGATGCGCATGTAAATCTCCGAAAAGGTGTTCAGCAGGGCAAGCGATGCGCCAGCACCTGCTGCTAAGACCATGATAGAGCAGGCTGGGTTCGCCGTTATACTCGCCACACTGTTCGAGGACCACCATGATTTCATTACCGATCGATGCCGTGTTGCCCGCCCTGCGCGAAACCTTGGAAAACCGCGACGAAGCCGTGCTCGAAGCGCCTCCGGGGGCCGGCAAGACCACTCGGGTGCCACTGGCGCTGCTCGATGCGCCGTGGCTAGCGGGGCAGACCATCCTCATGCTCGAACCACGCCGATTGGCCGCGCGGGCTGCGGCCGAACGCCTGGCCAGCGAACTGGGGGAAAAGGTCGGCGAGACGGTGGGCTATCGCATTCGCCTGGACAGCAAGGTGGGGCCAAAGACGCGCATTGAGGTGGTCACCGAGGGCATCCTGACTCGGCGGTTGCAGGCTGACCCGGCACTCGAAGGGGTTGGTCTGCTGATATTCGACGAGTTTCACGTTTTGCCATTTTCACCGAAATACACTGGAGTCTTGTCAAAGTGCAGGACATTCTCCTGCCACAAATGACCGCCCTCCAGGCCATCTCCCCAGACTTCTTATCGCTTGTCCCTCCCTGACCAACCTGGCGAGAACCCCAATCCCACCTCCGGTAGGTGCCAAGGTCTCGAATCCGGATTGCTTCGTTACGTCTTCCACCAGCCCCGAGTTCAACGATGCCACCTCATACTGGCCTGTGTAGACACTCATCAGCAGACAGCACAGCTTCGGCCCCTAGCGCGTACCCAAACGGTGTCCTAGGTGATGGATCAATTTCGCAGTTGTTAGTCACAGAAATGACTTTGGGGTCACTATGATGGTGTTGTACCTTAGCCATCCCCCACGCATAAGGATCTGCACATGACGATGATCTCGGGCTACAAGTTGAAGGAGGGTGGTTTCCTTCAGGCTGACATTCTGCTTACCAGCTCTAATAAGAGAATTCGTCCATCGCAAATCCCATCGTTCAAGCCTGATGCCGGAAGTCCTGCATTACGTGCTCACGCCGTGGCTGGTTTGTGCCAAAAAATTCTCGTGGTGAACGATCACTTCGCTGTAGCTTTCGCCGGGGATGTACGATCGATTCAGGCGGTTGTACGGCTTATCGAGAGGCTAGCAGATGAGCACCCTGTATTGACGGGGAAGCGCTTTTCGGATGCAGTACTTGCCGACGATGCAATTGATAGTAAAAAGATCAGAATAATCGCTTTGAGTGTTGAGGACGATGAAATCCTCATATCTAACGTTTATGCGGAACGTGGGCCCCGCAATGAGAATTTTGAGCTGTGGGTTGGCGGGTCTGGTGCTGAGCACGTAAAAGCGCATTACCAAGATTACCCACCACATGCATTTGACGTTCTTGAAGAAAACATTGTGGTGCATGGCACCTGCATGGCTCTCGAACAGTTTGCAAGTCATTTAAAGAGTGAGTTTGAGAACAAGTTTAAGTCGGAGTCGATCGCGAGTCTGTTCGGAGGTGGCTACGAGGTAGTGGCATTTTATGATGGAAGATTTCAAAAGATATCTAACATCGTTTATGCCTTTGCGGATGCGGAACTTGACGCTGAGGGGATGTTGCAAGTCGATTTTCCAAAGTGCCTGATTAAGTCCGAATATAAAGGGGAGGACTTAAAGATCAGAAGTGTGGAGTTGCAGTTTGATGAGGATTTCGATGAGTATGTTCCTGTTAATGATCGAACATTCACGATCGCGCCTATATCACGCTTTGAAGAAACAACGGTTGAAGATGATGTCGATGAGTTGAGGTTTAGGGGGCAGTTCCTTTGCTTCCTGATAAACTACAAGACTGAGAAAGGCGCCATGACCATACCTTTTATCAAGAAATACGAAAATGATTTCTATTTTTTGTATAAGGCATTCACGGCTAGCGTCGAGCCTGGATTTGTTCAAATAAGCTACTCAGAGATATTCCGTGGTGAAATGACGGATCACGTGCTGGGGCTTATGGAACAACTAAAAGCTAGCTTCAACTCCAAGTAAGTCAGAGTTTGATTTGTCAGGCTTTGGCTTATGCCCCGAGGGCAAGCAGATACAAGAAAGCCACCTCGCGGTGGCTTTCAAGTGGTAGCGGGGAGCGGCTGAGCCCTTATCGGTGCTCGACTACGGTAACGATATCAAGGGTTCCGATACCCTTTTCTACTACATCTTTAGCCTTGGCCAGCATAGAAGCCCTGAGCTCATCGCGAGACATCCGGCCACTGTAAATCTTCGCGAATGCTCTGTGCTTCAAAGCAGCGGAGGCGCAGACTTTAGCTTCACCCGATTCTTCGGTGATTACTACAGCAGCGGCGAGTTCATTCATGTTCACTTGCCTCCATGTCAATAAATGCACGGTATAATAATATCATATCATGTAAATACGCGCAAATCGGTTGCAGTAGCTGGACGAACTGTGCATTGCGGCTATCACCCATTAGGATGTTTGCCTTATTGTTATAGATGTTAAGACATCCAATTGGGGTTTTGGTGTCGTCGCCTGGCGCCAATGGGATGGAGAGAATCGACGTCGCGTACCGGTGAGTGTTGTAGTACTTCCCAATGGTCGTCTTGTAGTGCTCGGTCACATGAGGGTTCTGACGGGCCTCGTCATCCAGCCACTCTTTAAAATGGGTGCGGGAATCTTGAATGTATTGTGACTCGTTGGTGGAGACGGCCACTGGCCCACCTGGCAGGTTAGGGTGGGACTTTGCATGGTCGGACGTGTCGATTTTGAAGGGGAAGCAGATCGGGCGGATCTCGTTATCCGGATCCGCAAGGTCTTGATTTCCAACAGAGGTAGACAGTTCGAGATCGGTGATATGCAGGATGCCGTCAGCATTGTCCAAGCGTGCATCGATGTTCGAGCTGAACAGGAAGAACGGACTCTCGTTCACCTGCTGCGAGAATTTGTTACGGATGACGTCCTTATCCAGTTCCACCATCATAATGTTGGCGCGGTACGTCTCGGTGGGTGCACTGTCCCAGTTTTGGGCGAGCACGAGGATCTTGGTCAGTACCACGCGGATGTCGCTTGCCAGGCTCTGCTTGCTCATTGGCTGGGAGTCATCCTGCGCTTGGCTTTCAAAAAGGAACCGGATGTCGATCACAGCATCGCTATAGGCCGCTAGAAACTGCTTGGGCGGCATGGTGGTCAGACGATCCTGCAGTTCCTTCTCTTTCTTTCGCGTGGAGGTTACCACCCCGACTTCACGCAAGAACACCGCGATCACGGCGGCGATCGACAAGATGATCGAAGGCCAGAGGTACTCGGTCTGGAAGAACTGAGCCCATGTGTGAGTGGCGGTGTACTCAGCCTTGATGTCACCACTCATCACGGAAATCATGGCCGCGCTCCCGATGCTGAGCAGCGCGATGATCATGGAACCGTAACTGGTGCCGACAAGCAGGCACAGGGCTAAGAAGGTTTTCTTAATCCAAAGACCGGTGGAGCGGGCGAGGGCAACTGCCCCCGTTTTGAAACTATCCCGACGTGTCGCGCTGTTGTTCAAGATTTGATTCCATTTTTGTTTGAGTAGCCGTCCGACTACCGCTCTCTTACACCCCCCAGGGGGCAGCTCCTCCACCCGCCAGAATCTTTCCAGTAGGTGTTGACTGATACCTGCTCAGCGAATCCCAATCCCGACCGACCGACCGACCGACCGACCGACCGACCGACTGACCGACCGACCGACCGACCGACCGACCGACCGAC
>NZ_JAFGYW010000455.1:0-434 GCF_017491595.1 Pseudomonas sp. 51_B | reverse complement strand
CCATTCCAGATACAACGCGCCGCCCTGACGAATCGCCCGCAATGTGCGGCGCACGCCCTCATGCTCGATGGTCAGCGCCTCGCCCTGCAGTTTTGCATGGGCCGCGGTTCTCAAGGTCAACGCGCGATCCTGTCCCTCGCAGCTCAAATGCAAGGTGATTTCCGCCGGCAAGCCTGCGCGCAAACCACTGCTGCAAGACCAGGGGGAGGCGGGATCATCCGCCCGCGCACGCTTCGGCAAACTCTGCGTAAACGCCTGCGCCGCCGCCTGCCAGAACTCATCGCTCAACGCGCCCGGCGCTGGCAGCAATTGCTCCTGATAGCGCGGAATGAACCCGGTATCCAGCTCTGCCGCCGCAAACGCCGGATGCGCGATGATCCGGCGCAGGAAATTGATGTTGGTCTTCAGCCCGCCAATCGCAAACTCGTCGAGCA
>NZ_JAFGYW010000454.1:0-434 GCF_017491595.1 Pseudomonas sp. 51_B | reverse complement strand
GATCCGCCTCGCCAATACGTTAAACCGCAGAAACCCACCCGAGCCACCATCCCCTCAGCGCCGCCTTCTTATCTCAGAGCGACATGTTCATAAAGGAACGCTCATCTGCCCAAATTTCCGCTGTTTTGCCGACGTGAAGCGATGCTATTTTCGGTAACGAAACTGTAACATTCGCATCCGCAGTCAAAACAAGAAAACTGGAGCTCTTGAATGTTTGCTTTCTTTCGTCCTGCCGCACATCAGGCTCCATTGCCTGAAGAAAAAATAGACAGCACCTACCGCCGCCTGCGCTGGCAGATCTTCGCCGGTATCTTTATCGGCTACGCCGGTTACTACCTGCTGCGCAAGAACTTCTCCCTGGCCATGCCGTACCTGATCGATGAAGGCTACAGCCGTGGCGACCTTGGTCTGGCGATGTCGGCGATCGCCATTGC
>NZ_JAFGYW010000453.1:0-435 GCF_017491595.1 Pseudomonas sp. 51_B | reverse complement strand
CTCTCAGGCAGAGCGTGGAATTTCCACCAAACACAAATAAATGCAATCTGTTCGTCTACGACGTGCTGACCGCAATTGGGGTCAACGTGGCGTTGATTGAACATGGCAAATCGAAATACCTGCCATATTTCTCCAAGGTTAGTCCTCCGCTTGCGGGTGAATGGGCGAATGGACAACGATTGCTCAATAGCTGGAAAGTCGAGCGCACGCCGTTGCCCGGGGACGTCGGCGCTTACGCAATGAATTATTCCGACGCCAGCGGCCATGTCGGCTTCGTTCTAACGAAGGGCGTATGCATTTCTGCAGGGTGGGAAAAAGTTGAAGTTAACGACGCAGGTTTTCGCCATGCGACCGGTAATGCAAATCCCAGCGACCATGACTTCACTATTTTCCGACGCTATAAACACAGCACGCCACAATGAAACGCCCTTATTC
>NZ_JAFGYW010000452.1:0-435 GCF_017491595.1 Pseudomonas sp. 51_B | reverse complement strand
CCCTAATTGTCAATGAATTAATTGGATTTTCAAGAAGCACTATAGGTCGAGTGTTGTCTGAGGATGAGGCGACTGAAAGCTTAATTAACTTCCTGTCTCATTTTTCCATTCCATGCCTGAAATCATATCTCAGAGGGACTACGCTACCTGACATCGGAGAAAATGCAAATTGGCAACTAGCCCTAGTTGGGCATTTTGTTGAGGCTTTACAGGTTCAGCCAAATCTTTTCGACTCATTCACAATGCTCATGCAAGGCCACATGCTGGCCAATGCCTTGCTCTGCCCGGACCTACATTCAGTTTCTGACTCGTATAATGAAGTCACTTTCTATTTAGATACGCCGTTATTGATACAGCTATTAGGACTTGAGGGCGAGCGCGAGGAACAGGCGATTAAGGAAGTAATTGCTTTAGTCCAGCGACTGAAGGGTAAAG
>NZ_JAFGYW010000451.1:0-435 GCF_017491595.1 Pseudomonas sp. 51_B | reverse complement strand
CAATAGGCATTAAGGCAACAGTTACCCGCAGGGTGGCGCATGCAGTTGAAGGAGTATTCACCATGGCAATTTCATCCGCAGGGATCGGCAGTGGCTTAGATGTCGCCAAAATCGTCGAGCAAATGGTTGCGGCGGAAAAAATCCCGCTGAAGAAACTTGAGTACAAAGCCAAAGGCATCCAAACCCAAATTTCGACCTACGGCGAAATCAAATCGCTCACCTCCAAATTGGGCGACATCGTCTCCAAACTCACGCGCGACAGCGCCTGGAATGGCGTCACCATCAGCTCCAGCAACAGCACCATCACCGGCACCATGACCGGTATTGCTGCGCCCGGCACCTACAACATCAAAGTCACGCAACTGGCCCAGGCCCAAACCACGGTAATTGGTGGGGCCGGTGCCGTTGCCTTGGCTAAAGATGAAACCATGGGTG
>NZ_JAFGYW010000450.1:0-435 GCF_017491595.1 Pseudomonas sp. 51_B | reverse complement strand
CTATACAAGTTGAAATCCACTTGGCTGAGAAGAGTATTTCGAGAGGTATTTTTGCCGATTTCCAATGACTCGCTTGTGAACGTCGCCAGCTCCGATACGTAAGCACTGCATAGCTGACTTACCTCTTTGGTGCATCCCCAGAAGTCTCGCAAGTAGCGCTCATTGAAAGGGACATTGTTCAGGCGCGAGTCACTGGCCAATACCGCCAGAGCATGGCCGCTGTGTCTACGGCATTCGAATACCACGGGAATATTGGCGATCAATGTGTGAATAGAGCCGAGAAATGCTGTGTAGCGATCCAGAACGCGCCGCTGCTCTGCAGAAAACTCCTGGGCAAATGAATTCATCATTATTCGAAAGCGATGGGCGCGCAGCCCACCGCTCCCGACTCCTTATTATTGAGTCAGCTTCAGATATTTGATTACGTCGTTAATA
>NZ_JAFGYW010000449.1:0-436 GCF_017491595.1 Pseudomonas sp. 51_B | reverse complement strand
GTTGTCCTTGAAGCCGGGGCTGCCGTAGCTGCTTTTCGTCGGGGACAACGGATCCGGCCGGAACACGAGCCCGCTGCCGTCCGTTGCGTAGGATGCCTTGTCTTGCGCGCGCAGCACTTCGCCGCTGCCCGCGTCGATGATCAGCTCCCAGTCGCCGTGCAGGCTGTCCTGCGGCCTGCCGCTCACCTTCCACGCGGTATGTGTTCCCGCGCCGTCGACGAATGCGACGAGCTGCGACTGCACGTTCACGAAGCCGCCGACGCCGAGGTAGGCGCGCGCGCGGTCGAGCGCCTGCTGCTCGTCGACCGCCTGCGTCTTGCTCGACACGGCCGCGACGCCGCTCACCGCCTTGCTCGCGACGTACAGCACGCGGCCGTCCGGCGCGACCGTGACCGCGATGTCGCTGTCATAGACGGGCAGCCCCGCGGCGCGCTGC
>NZ_JAFGYW010000448.1:0-437 GCF_017491595.1 Pseudomonas sp. 51_B | reverse complement strand
CCGTACGATCAATGGGGCACGCTGTTGACCGGGGTCAGCGTCAACAAAGTGCTGGGTCTTGAACGCAATCACTATGATCGGCTGGTGCACCTTAGCTATGGATTGCTGCTGGTCTGGCCGATTCGCGAAGTGCTGCTGCGCCTGACGCCGTTGCGTGGCGCGTGGTTGGCGCTGTTGACCTTGAATGTAGTGCTGGCGACGTCGGCGTTGTACGAATTGATCGAATGGGTCGGCGTCTCTTACCTGGGCGACGACACTGGCCAGGCCTTCGTCGGTGCGCAGAATGATCCGTGGGATTCGCAGAAGGACATGGCCCTGGCGCTGTTCGGCGCCGGGCTGTCCTTGCTGGTGTTGACGCGCTGGCGTCGAGCGCCGCCCTGAAGGAGCAGATCACGCCGCAGGCCATGCGATCACCGCCACCGCCCAGTGGCTTGGGC
>NZ_JAFGYW010000447.1:0-437 GCF_017491595.1 Pseudomonas sp. 51_B | reverse complement strand
GTTAAACGCTTTATAGCCGCTTTTTCGCTTTTCAGCAGCCCATTAATCTGTGCTCACGGTTTGAAAACAACCCTGAACACAAAGAGCTGCCGAAGGCAGCCATCTGATCGTTGGGACGCGGAGCGTCCCCGGCTGCATTCCCACGCAGAGCGTGGGAACGATCAGACAATCAAAATCATTCAAAAGGATTTCCACCATGAACATCGTCAAGAAAACCCTCGCCGCGTCCCTCCTCGCCCTGTCCGTCAGCAGCGCTTTCGCCGCTGGCAGCCCTGGCGTCGAACACAACACCCAAGCGTTCCTCGATGCCCTCGCCGCTGGCGGTGGTCGTCCGCTGGAGCAACTGAGCCCGAAAGACGCCCGTGCGGTACTGACCGGTGCGCAGGCTTCGGTGAACGTTGATCTGTCCGGTGTGGAAGTCAGCGACAAGGCGATCA
>NZ_JAFGYW010000446.1:0-437 GCF_017491595.1 Pseudomonas sp. 51_B | reverse complement strand
GCGACAAACTTGCCCCACGCCGCCACTTCTTCCGAAGGCGCCACCGCCGGGTTGGCCGGGAATTCCTGGTTCACGTCAGCAAAAATCTTCTGCGCCTCAGGCGTGGTCATCCATTCGACCAGGGCCTTGGCCGCTTCCGGGTGCGGTGCATGTTTGGTCAGGCCGATGCCCGACAGATTCACATGCACACCGCGATCGGCCTGATTCGGCCAGAACAGCTTCACCGGCAATTCAGGCTTCTGCTTGTGCAGGCGACCGTAGTAGTAGGTGTTGACGATGCCAACGTCGCACTGCCCGGCGTTGATCGCTTCCAGCACTGCAACGTCATCGGAGAACACGTCAGTGGACAGGTGGTTGACCCAGCCCTTGAGGATTTTCTCGGTCTTCTCGGCGCCGTGGACTTCGATCATGGTCGCGGTCAGCGACTGGTTGTAGAC
>NZ_JAFGYW010000045.1:0-11159 GCF_017491595.1 Pseudomonas sp. 51_B | reverse complement strand
CTTGCCCGCCAGCACGATGTTGGAGGCGAAGAAGCCGATGTACATCACCCCGGCGATCACCACCACCAGTAACGCGCCGAGGGTGCCGAACTGAGCGCGGCTCTGGATCATTTGCGGGATGCCCATCTGCGGGCCCTGAGCTGAGTGCAGGGCCATCAGCACCCCCCCGACCAGATGGCCGACCAGAATGGCGACGATCCCCCACACCAGGTTCAGGTGAAACAGTTGCACGCCCAGGGCGCCGGTAACGATGGGAAGGGGTGCGATGTTGCCACCGAACCATAATGTGAACAGATCCCTTACCTTTCCATGGCGGTCTTGCGGCGGTACGTAGCCGATCGTGTGTTTTTCTATAAGGGGTGCCGAATTGGCTGCACTGGTCATGACTGACTCCAAGGCAAGGTGGGGCATCGGGTGCTGCCCGGGTGCGTGCCGGCGAAGGGCGACGCGTTCTTGTTGGAGTGATGATGCGGGGCGTGGCGATTAGGAGAAATTAGTAAATTTGTACCCATAAACCTTAAAAAACCTAAGGCTGACAAAAGGTTAAGCGGTGGACGGTAGCAAGTTGAGTGCCAGTTGATGGCAAGCACTGTAGTAGAGGGCTTTGGCTTCGCTGGGCTTTGTTGTTGCGGGCTACATAGGGGCGCTGCGCCCCTTGATGGTGCAGGCTATTTGGGTGCTCGAGCTTGCAATGCCAGCCCTTGAGGTTAGGCGCGAAGTCTTTTGTTCAATAGCTGGCACAGCTGCTCAGCAGAGTACGGCTTGGCCAGGAAGCAGAAACCTTCGTGGCCGTCTTCGGCAATTGTTTCGCTGTAACCGGAGGTCAGGATCACCGGCAGGTGTGGCCGCTGCTGTTGCAGTTGCCTGGCCAGGGCCAGGCCACCGATACCCGGCATGACTACGTCGGAAAAAACCGCATCAACATCGCCTTGGGGGCCACTGAGCTGAGCAAGGGCCTCTTCGGCCGAGGTGACCAAAAGGATGCGGTAGCCATGGTCCTTGAGAATCTGCGCAGTAAAGTTGCCTAAATCAGGATTGTCCTCGACCACCAGGATCAGCGGCTCGCCGTCAGCCTGGGCAGGTAGTTCATCGTCTGTGCTGCCCGGCGCTGAGTCGGTGGGCGCAGGCTCCTGAGGCAGATAAAGGGTAAAGCGGGTGCCTTGGCCCGGTGTGCTACTGACCTTCACGTCGCCTCCGGACTGCTTGGCAAACCCGATCACCTGGGACAGACCTAGGCCGGTCCCTTCACCAGGTGCCTTGGTGGTGAAGAACGGGTCGAAGATGCGCTCCAACAGCTCAGGCGCGATACCCATACCGCTATCGGCTACCGAAATCGCGGCAAACACTCCATCGAGCCCCGGCACAGACTGATCGGCCTGCAACTGCAGCCGCAGAGTGCCTTCACCCAACATGGCGTCGCGGCCGTTGAGCATCAAGTTGATCACCGCTGTTTCCAGTTGGCTGAGGTCGGCGCGGATGTAGCAGGGCGTTTCTGGCAACTGCAGCTCCACCAGCATCCGTGCGCCAGTGGCGGTGTCGAGCATGTCAGCCATGGCCTCCAGACGTGGCGCGGCCTCGAATACCTGGGGGCTGAGGGCCTGGCGCCTGGCGAAGGCGAGCAATTGACCCGTGAGCTTGGCGCCCCGATCTATCGAGTCGGTCATGGTCTTCAAATAGCGTTCGCGCCGGCTGATATCGAGGTCGGGGCGCTGCAGGAAGTGCAGTGACGAGCGCATGATGGTGAGCAGGTTGTTGAAGTCGTGGGCCACGCCGCCAGTCAACTGGCCGATGGCTTCGAGTTTCTGGGCCTGGCGCAGAACGGCTTCGGTGTGTAGCAACTGGGTCGTACGCTCCTCGACGCGGTGCTCCAGGGACGCATTGAGTGCCTGTAGTGCGGCCATTGTCTCGCGCGTTTCGGCATAGGCCTGCACCCGCTGGATGTGCGCCCAGCAGCGCTCGGTCACTTCACTGATCAATGTCTTTTCGTAGGAGGTCCATTGGCGCGGGAGTTTGTCGTGGATGGCCATCAGTGCAGTCAGACGGCCGTCTTCGATGAACGGGATGCAAATGGTGGCGCTGACACCAATGGCCTGGAAGGTGGCCGCCGCCTCCGGCGCCAGCTCGCTCAGGTTGTTATTGATCACCAAAGCTTGGCCGCTACGCAGGCGGCGGACGGCCGGTTGCCCGAAGTCATGCAGGTGGTACTGGCCGAGCAAGTGCGGTGAACCGGGGGCCACCGCATCGCCGCAGATGGTGAAAGCATCCTCGTCAGGACCCATGATGGCGTAGGCGCAACTCGACAATTGCATGTGTTCGAGCAACTGTTGAGTGGTGATGGCGAGAATACGGTCAGCCTGCGTCGCGCCAGCCAGCGCTCGGCTAAGCCCGTCGAGAAAGTTCAGGCGCTGGTTGGCAAGTACTGTGGCGGTGGTTTCGGTAACCGTGTCGAGCATGCCTACGACGGTCCCGTGGTGATCACGGATGGGGCTGTAGCAGAAGGTGAAGTAGGCGCGTTCCGGCCCACCGTTGCGTTCGATGGTCAGCGCAAAGTCCTGGATGAACACTGCCTCTCCAGCTAGCGCTCGCGCAGCCATGGGGCTGATCTCGGGCCAGGCCTCTTGCCAGACCTCACTGAATGGCCTGCCCAACGCCTGGGGTTTCTGCCCCAGGATTGGCATGAAGGCATCATTGTGCAGGGTCAGCAACTCTTGGCCCCAAAGCACGGCCTGCGGGAAGCGCGAGCCTAGGCACAGCGCCACGGTGGTCTTGAGGGCTTGCGGCCAAGTCTGCAGTGGGCCGAGAGTGGTGTTCGCCCAATCGTAGCTGCGGATGCGCTCGCCCATCAGGCCGCCGCCGTGTAGCCATTTAGCCATCTGCTCTGCCGATCCTTTTGCACAAGGCTATAAGGGTGCACCGAGAATAGCCGCTTGGCGAGCGGTTTGTTGCGGCCTGCCGAGCACTGCGGTGTGGCGCTTTGGCGAAAACCTGTGCGCACCCTTTTGGTTTGTTCGAGCAGACGCTGCAAGCGGGGCGTTTTGCGCTTTCCGCCGCCGCTTCTTCCAGGCAGCGATCCGGGGTTGGCCTATAAGGCAGCCTCCCGGTACTGGCGGTTTACTTTACGCTGGGTTAGCGCATGAAGTGCACTTTGCCGGTGTCGTCATTGCCCATATAGATGCCATAAACCCCAGCTTGGCGTTCAAGGATGTAGCGCTCAAGGATCTGGCGGATGGCCGGGTAATAGATCTCGTCCCACGGGATCTGGTGGGGTTCGAAGAACTTGTAGGCCAGCGTTTCAGGCCCGTACTGCCCAGTTTCTTCGGTGGCGATGGCGCGGAAGATGATGTACACCTCGCTGATTCTGGGCACGCTGAAGATAGAGTAGGGCGAGACGATGTCGGCGCGCACGCCGCTTTCTTCCCAGACCTCGCGCAGGGCTGCCTGCTCGGTGGTCTCGCCAGCTTCCATGAAGCCGGCGGGCAGCGTCCAGGTGCCCGGACGGGGCGGGATGGCGCGTTGGCATAGCAAGTACTTGCCTTCACGCTCGATGATGCAGCCTGCGATGATTTTCGGGTTCACGTAGTGAATGTAACCGCAGGCGGCGCAATGCAGGCGCTCGTGGGTATCACCTGTGGGAACGCCCCGAGCCAGTTCGGCGGTACAGTGCGGGCAATAGCGCGGGGCGTTGGGCATGATCAGCGGCCTATGCGAGGTTCCTTCAGGGCCAATGGCTCGACGATGTCGCGCACTTTGGCATTGTCATCCTGCTTTTGACGCAGGTAGTCAAGCGCCACCTTGGCGGCGGCGCGCACATGATCGACCGAGGCCTGGTGTGCCACCAGCGGATCACCGCCCTTGATGGCCTCGACGATTTTTTCCATTTCACGGTTACTGGCGCCGCGGCGGTTCTCTTGGGACACCGAGGTAGCGCGCAGGTAGCTGATTCGGGCTTGCAACTGACGCAACTGCTGCGCAGCCACCTGGTTGCCGGAGCCTTCCAGAAGCACGTCATAGAAACCTTGCACCGAATCCAGTACCTGCTGCAGCTCGCCTTCTTCCAACGCTTCGCGGTTGACCTCCAGCGCACGTTCCAGCGCCCGGATGTCCTTGGCCTTGGCGTTGAGGGTGAACAGTTGCACGATCAAGCCTTCGAGCACGCAGCGCAATTCGTAGATATCGCGGGCGTCTTCCAGGGTGATGATGGCCACGCGAGGGCCTTTGGCGTCGGCAAACTCCACCAGGCCTTCGGACTCCAGGTGGCGCAGGGCTTCACGCACCGAGGTGCGGCTGACGCCGAGGCGGTCGCAGAGGTCGCGTTCGACCAGGCGGTCACCCGGCAGCAGGTGGAAGTTCATGATCGCGCCACGCAGCTTGTCGAGCACGATTTCGCGCAGGGTAACGGGGTTGCGGTTGACCTTGAAGCTGTCGTCGAGGGGCTGGCGTTTCATCAAGTGCGCTCTGATAGAGGCTGCCCGGCCCCCACCGACAATTGCACCACGAACCATCGGTGCTCCTTGCGTGGGTTCGGACAGCCCGCTGTTAACGGGTTGACTCCGCATCGGCTTCGGCGAAGGCCTCGCGAGCTAGGCGGAAACTGTCCACCGCCGCGGGCACGCCGCAATAAATGCCGACCTGGAGCAGGATCTCGCGAATCTGTTCACGGCTCAGGCCATTGCGCAATGCGCCGCGGATATGCAGCTTGAGCTCGTGGGGCCGGTTGAGCGCGGAAATCATGGCCAAGTTTATCATGCTGCGCTCTTTGAGCGAGAGGCCTTCACGGCCCCAGACATGGCCCCAGCAATATTCGGTGACCAGCTCCTGGAGTGGCTGGGTGAATGCGTCGGCGTTCTGGATGGAGCGGTTGACGTATTCCTTGCCCAGCACCTGGGTGCGGATCTGCAGGCCTTTTTCATATTTCTCGTTGCTCATTGCCGTGCTCCATATCAAAAAAGGGGCTGCAACCGAGGGTGAGACGATTAGTGCAGCCCCTGAAACAGGGTCATCGGTGTGGGCTGTTTCGCGGGTGAGTCTGCTCCTGAAGGTCCAAGCCTTTGCCCAATCGCTGGGGAGCGAGTTCACCCGCGAAGCAGCCGATGAGGTCTATCAGCCCAATGGCGGCAGGGCGCCCAGCTTGCCTTTGTGGTAGACCATCGGCGTGACCGGCTCGGCCGGCAGGACCAGATTCTTCACCGCGCCAACAATGATGGCATGGTCACCGCCATCGTATTCGCGCCACAGTTCGCACTCGATGATCGCCGTGGCCTTGGTCAGCAGCGGGTTGCCCAGCGCGCTCAACTGCCACTCGATACCTTTGGCCTTGTCCTTGCCTTTGCCTGCAAAGGCGTAGGCTTCGGCGGTTTGCTCGGCGGACAGCAAGTGAATGGCGAATTGCTTGCTGTCGCGCAGAATCGGGTAGGTGTCCGATGCGTAGTTGGGGCAGAACAGCACCAGCGCCGGGTCTATCGACAGTGCGCTGAACGCGCTGGCGGTAATGCCGACGATGCCGCCGTCGGTGTCCAGAGTGGTGACCACAGTGACACCGGACGGGAAGGAGCCCATCACGTCTTTGTAGATGCCTGGTTCGATCATCTCGTGCTACCTCTTAGCGCATCACAAACGGGTCGGGCATCGGCGCGGTGGACAGGTTGATCCACACGGTCTTCAGCTCGGTATAGGCCAGCACCGAATCGATGCCGCTCTCGCGGCCATAGCCGCTGTTCTTGAAGCCGCCGATCGGCGCCATGGCCGACACGGCACGATAGGTGTTGACCCAGATGATCCCCGAGCGTACGTCTCGCGCCAGGCGATGGGCGCGGCCCAGGTCGCGGGTCCAGATGCCGGCGGCCAGGCCGAACTGCGAATCGTTGGCGATGGCCAGGGCCTGCTCTTCGGTCTTGAAACGGATGACGGCGGCGACCGGGCCGAACACCTCTTCCTGCATGATGGTCATCGAGTTGCTGTCGCACTCGAACAGGGTCGGTTCGTAGAACCAGCCATCACCTTCGACCTCGGCACGTTTGCCACCCATGTGCAGCTTGGCGCCTTCGGCCTTGGCGGCTGCCACCAGGCCTTCGACCACAGCCAATTGCTGCGCGGTGGCCATCGGGCCCATTTCGCTGGCGTCGTCCTGCGGGTTGCCGATGCGAATGCGTTTGGCGCGGGCGATCAGGCGTTCGACGAATTCGTCGAAGATTTCGTCTTGCACCAGCAGGCGCGAACCTGCCACGCAGCTCTGCCCGGAGGCTGCATAGATGCCGGCCACCGCGCCGTTGATGGCGCTGTCCAGGTCGGCGTCAGCGAAGATGATGTTCGGCGACTTGCCGCCCAGCTCCAGCGACAGCTTGGCGAAGTTCTCAGCGCTACTGCGCACTACATGGCGCGCTGTGGCGGCGCCACCGGTGAAGGCGATCTTGCGCACCAGCGGGTGGCGGGTCAGCGCTGCGCCGGTGCTTGGGCCGTAGCCGGTGACCACGTTGACTACGCCGGCCGGGAAGCCGGCTTCCAATGCAAGGCGAGCCAATTCCAGGATGGTTGCCGAGGCGTGTTCGGACGGCTTGAGCACGATGGTGTTACCAGCGGCCAGTGCTGGGGCGAGCTTGATCGCGGTCAGATACAGCGGGCTGTTCCACGGGATGATCCCGGCGACCACGCCGATCGGCTCGTGCACGGTGTAGGCGAACAGGTCGGGCTTGTCCAGCGGCAGTGTGCCACCCTCGAGCTTGTCTGCCAGGCCGGCGGTGTAGTGGAAGAACTCCGGCAGGTACCCGACCTGGCCGCGGGTTTCACGGATCAGCTTGCCGTTGTCACGGCTTTCGAGTTGAGCCAGGTGCTCTTTGTTTTCGGCGATCAGGTCACCCAGGCGGCGCAGCAGCTTGCCCCGTGCGGTGGCGGTGATGCTGCGCCAGGCCGGGCTTTCGAAGGCACGCTGGGCGGCCTGCACGGCCAGCTCGACATCGGCCTGGTCGGCGTCGGGCAGTTGTGCCCAGGCCTTTGCAGTGGCCGGGTTGAGGCTGTCGAAGGTCTTGCCGCTCTGGGCATCGAGCCATTGGCCGTCGATGCACATCTGGAAACGAACGAGGGTCATGCAACAATCCCCTTGGCGGATTCGGTGAGGATGCGGGCTTGGGCGAGAAAGTCCAGAAGCATCTTGTTGACTTCCCGCGGTGCTTCCACTGGCATCATATGCCGTTGCTCGGCAAGGACCACGCTTTGTGCGCCAGGAATGCTGGCGGCAAGCTGACGGGTCATGGCAGGGGTGGAGCCCGCGTCGAGTTCGCCGGTGGCGATCAACGTCGGCACCTGGATAGTGCCCAGGTCGCTTGCGCGGTACATGTCCTGGGTAGCGAACAGCGAATAAGTGGTGTGATACCCCTGCGGGTCATTGTTCGCCAGTACTTGGCGAATGGCGGCGACCTGCGCCGGGTTGGCAGCCTTGTATTCACGGCTGAACCAGCGGTCCAGGGCAGCGTCGACGTTGGCGTCCGGGCCTAGCTGCGCAGCCTGGGCAGCGCGGGCGATGACCCCGGCACTCTGCTCGGGCGTACGGTTGAATACGCTGTTGAGCACAACCAGGGCAGCCAGACGCTGCGGATAGCTCAAGGCAAAGGCCCGGGCGACCAGGCCACCCATGGAAAAACCAATGACCGTGGCTTGTTGAATCTGCAAATGGTCAAGCAGCTCGGCGAGCTGGGCGGCATAGCCCTCCAGGCCAATGTCGGCGGCCGGCAGGGCGCTCTGGCCGTGGCCAAGCATATCGTAGACGATGACGCGGTAGTCGTTGGCCAGGCCAACGATCTGACCGCCCCACATTTCCTTGTTCAAACCCACGCCGTGAATCAGTACCACGGGTTGGCCCTGGCCGACGGACAGGTAACTGGTGCCGGCAGGTGTGTGTTCAGCGACAGGCTGAATCATGGAGGGCGCTCCTTGAAGGTCGGGCACGGCGGGTAAGCACGCCACGCCCCGGCCCGTCTTGGTTGTTGTTATTGAGCGTTGGCTTTTTCGGCAGCCAGTTCTTCCAGGTCGATATAGCGGTTGCCGATGCGCGGGTGCAGGCGGCCCCCGTCGGCTGCGCCCAGAACCACCACGATCTCATCGGCGCGCGGCGCGTCTTCGATCTGCATTTCCAGAGTGATGTAGTGCGAGCGCAGGCCTTCGTCGTCCTTTTGCATCATCGGGATCTGGATCGAGGTGCCTGGGCCGCCGCGCTTGTTGGTGAAGCTCAGGTAGCTCTTGGCCTTGACCGCCTCGCGGTAGTGGTTGCCAAAGCGCAGGGTGTGAATCACGGCCGAAGCATGCTCGATTTCGCCATCGGCGCCGACCACAGCGGCCTTGCCATAGGCTTCGATCTTGTCGGCACCACCGATTGCGGCCGTCAGGCGTTCGACCATCAGGGCACCGAGCTCCGAGCAATTGGCGCGAATTTCCGGCTTCAGATCTTCAACGAAACCGCGACCGGCCCATGGGTTCTTGATCACCACGGCCAGGCCGACCATGGTCACAGGCTTGTCGGTGGCCTTGCCGCCTTCGATACGGGTCTCTTCGGAATAGGTGACGATCTTGCGGATTTCGAAACTCATGGAGGGGCTCCTGGTGAGGGTTATCAGCTCTTGTTGTCTGATGGTATACCATAATATTTGTTGTGCAATAGGTGCCTGAAAATTTCTGTTGTCCCAGGACGAAAGGTGGGGGGATGGCTTGGGATTTGTGGGGACTTGGAGATCCAGCGCCGCCCGCGCGGCGCTCGTTCCGCGAACCACCACGCGTCCCAGGGCATACACCGGACAAAAAAATCCCGCTCACGTCGGCCACTGGGGCCAACGTGAGCGGGCGCGTCCCGCAATGTCTCAGGCAATGGGAATTCAGGCGAACGCCGGCACCACTTCCTTGATGAACAGCTCCAGCGACTTTTTCTTCTCGGCGTGGGGCAGGCTGTTGTCGCACCAGAAGCTGAACTCATCGACACCCAGCTCTTGGTAGTACTTGATTCGGGCGATGATCTCTTGCGGCGTACCGATCATGGTGTTCTTGCGGATATTGTCCAACTGGAAGGCCGGGACTTCGGCGAACTTCGACTCAGGGCTTGGCTCCAGGAAGCCGTTGACCGGGGTGGTCTTGTTGCCGAACCAGGCGTCGAAGGTGCGGTAGAAGCGTGAGATGGCCTGGGCGCCAATCTTCCAGCCATCGGGCTCAGATGGGCTGTGGACATGGGTGTGGCGCAGTACCATCAATTGCGGCCGAGGAACGTCGGGGTTGTTGTCCAATGCGGCCTGGAACTTGTTCTTCAGGTCCAGCACTTCCTCGTCGCCTTTCATCAATGGCGTGACCATGACGTTGCAGCCGTTGGCCACGGCGAAATTATGCGAGTCGGGGTCGCGAGCGGCGATCCACATTGGCGGCGTGGCGTTGAAGGGCTTTGGTACGCTAGTGGAGGTGGGGAATTTGTAGACCTCGCCCTCGTGGGCATAGTCGCCTTCCCATAGCTTGCGCACCACCGGCACCATTTCGCGCAGGGCTTTGCCGCCATCGGTGGCTGGCATGCCACCTGCCATGCGATCGAACTCGAACTGATAGGCGCCCCGGGCCAGGCCCACTTCCATGCGGCCGTTGCTGATCACGTCGAGCAGGGCGCATTCGCCAGCGACGCGGATCGGGTTCCAGAACGGGGCGATGATGGTGCCGGCGCCCAGGCGAATTTTATCGGTACGTGCGGCCAGGTAGGCCAGCAGCGGCATCGGGCTTGGCGAAATGGTGTATTCCATGGCGTGGTGTTCGCCGATCCATACGGTGCTGAAACCGCCGTGCTCGGCCATCAGGGTCAGTTCGGTCAGATCTTCGAACAGCTGGCGGTGGCTAACCTGTTCATCCCAACGTTCCATGTGCACGAACAACGAAAATTTCATGGGGCTTTCCTCAACGCTTGTAAGTGTCTGTCGCCAGGTTTGGCAGGCGCCAGGTGTCTCGATTCACAATAGGCTCAGGCAAATGCCGGCAGGCTGGCCATCTTGCCGCGGCAATAGATCATCGGCCGGGGTGCTTCCTCGGGGACGATCAGGTTATGTACCTTGCCAACCATGATGGCGTGGTCACCCCCTTCATACTCACGCCACAGTTCGCACTCGATGACGGCGGTGGCGCCAGCCAGGATCGGGTTGCCCAGTTCGCTCAGGCTCCACTCGATGCCGCTGGCCTTGTCTTTGCCTTTCTTGGCGAACGCGTAGGCTTCGGCCTGCTGCTCACCGGAGAGCAGGTGAATGGCGAAGCGCTTTTGCTTGATCAGTACGGGGTAGGAGTCGGAAGTGTAGTTGGGGCAGAACAGCACCAGCGGTGGGTCCATCGACAGGGAAGAGAACGCACTGGCGGTCAGGCCGACGACCGAGCCGTCGTCGTCCAGGGTGGTGATGACGGTAACGCCGGACGGGAAAGAGCCCAGGACGTTCTTGTAGACGGTTGCGTCAATCATCGGAAGTACCTCTAAAAGGCTGCGGTGGTCCGCGGTTTTTATCGTTGATGTGTCTGATGGTATACCGTAATACCTATTTTGCAAGCGGAATTTTCTAAGCGCACATTTAACGATGAGCGGCTCAAGGCCCCGTAAACCTTGGCTTTGAGCGGTGAGTCGGTTTGTCGCAGGCGCTGCGCAAGGGGTGCAGCTAGCGTTTTTTACTACGGATCAGTGTTGTCAAAAGTTTGGAATACCATAATATGGTCCGCAGCTGAGAGGCCGCCTAGATGCGGTTTCCTTACAACGATAAAAACGACCTTTCGAGCTGAAACCTATGTCCCAACCGTCGTCGCAACACCAGTTTGTCGAGAATCACACGGTCGATTACGTTCCACCTGCCGAGCGCCATGGGAAGGCGCGTGACCTATTCACCCTCTGGTTCAGTACCAACATCGCGCCACTGCCAATCGTCACCGGCGCCATGGTGGTCCAGGTGTTCCACCTGAACCTTTTGTGGGGGTTGATCGCAATCGTGCTCGGGCATCTGATCGGAGGCGTGTTCATCGCCTTGGCCTCTGCGCAGGGACCGCAGCTGGGGATTCCGCAAATGGTTCAAAGCCGTGGCCAGTTCGGCCGCTACGGCGCGCTTTTGATCGTGTTCTTCACCGCACTTATCTATGTCGGCTTCTTCATCTCGAACATCGTGCTGGCGGGCAAG
>NZ_JAFGYW010000445.1:0-437 GCF_017491595.1 Pseudomonas sp. 51_B | reverse complement strand
ACCCGCTGCTGCGCCTTGACCTGAACCGTCACGTCTTTCTGCACGCCGATGAAATAAGTCTGCCCGTCATCGGCGTTCTTAACGGTCGAAAGCGACAGTTCGTTCCAGAACGGGGTGCCATCCTTGCGGTAGTTACGCAGGATTTCACGACATGAACCGCCCTCGCGCAATGTATCGCGAATCAGTTCCAGGCTCTCTTGGTCGCGGTCTCCAGACTGTAGGAAACGACAATCCTGATAAAGAATCTCCTCACTGCTGTAGCCGGTCAGCCGTTCAAAAGCGGGGTTGACGTAAATCAGGATGTTGTCCTGCTCGCCTTCCTTTTCAGCGACCACGATTCCGTCATTCGACGCATTAATCACCATTTGCAGCAGGCTGGCGTTGATCATCCGAGAATCCCTTCCGTTATGTCAGTGGCAGGCATTCTAGAAGAAAGC
>NZ_JAFGYW010000444.1:0-437 GCF_017491595.1 Pseudomonas sp. 51_B | reverse complement strand
ATGCGCAAGATCAAGGAGGAGGGCGTGACCTTCGCTTCTCCGGTCGACGGCGCCAAAGTGTTCATGGGCCCGGAAGAGTCGATGCAGGTGCAGCGCGATCTGGGTTCCGACATCGTGATGATCTTCGACGAATGCACGCCGTATCCGGCTGACGAAGACGTCGCGCGGGTATCGATGGAGCTGTCGCTGCGCTGGGCGCAGCGTTCGAAGAATGCTCACGGCGACAACACCGCGGCGCTGTTCGGCATCGTCCAGGGTGGCATGCATGAAAACCTGCGCATGCGCTCGCTCGAAGGCCTCGACAAGATCGGCTTCGACGGCCTCGCCATCGGCGGTCTGTCGGTGGGCGAACCGAAGCACGAAATGATCAAGGTGCTGGATTATCTGCCGGGCCAGATGCCCGCTGACAAACCTCGTTACCTTATGGGCGTTGGCAA
>NZ_JAFGYW010000443.1:0-437 GCF_017491595.1 Pseudomonas sp. 51_B | reverse complement strand
GCCGAGAACTTCCCCTTCTGCACCATCGAGCCGAACAGCGGCATCGTGCCGATGCCGGATCCGCGCCTGGAAGCTCTGGCGGCCATCGTCAATCCGAAGCGCATCCTGCCGACCACCATGGAATTCGTCGACATCGCCGGCCTCGTCGCCGGCGCCTCGAAAGGTGAAGGTCTGGGCAACAAGTTCCTGGCCAACATCCGTGAAACCGACGCTATCGCTCACGTGGTGCGCTGCTTCGAAGACGACAACGTGATTCACGTTTCCAACAGCGTCGACCCGAAACGCGACATCGAAATCATCGACCTGGAACTGATCTTCGCCGACCTCGACAGCTGCGAGAAGCAACTGCAGAAAGTCGCGCGCAACGCCAAGGGCGGTGACAAGGACGCTGTGGTTCAGAAGGCGCTGCTCGAGCAATTGATCGCGCACTTCACCGA
>NZ_JAFGYW010000442.1:0-438 GCF_017491595.1 Pseudomonas sp. 51_B | reverse complement strand
ACATCCTGTTTGCCGGTGTGCGTCCACTGGGCGGCGCGCTGACCAACGCTTCGCTGCTGACCGGCGTGCCGGGTCAGGATCTGCATGGCTATGAGCGCAAGGAAATCACCCAACTGCAAACGACGTTCACGCACTTCTTCGATCAGGTCATGGGCGCCAGCCGTCTGACCCTCGTTGGTGAAGTCGGCGCGACCTACGTCGGTGGCCTGGAAAGCCGTTCCGACAAGCGCTATGGCCGTGACCCGGTCTACGGTCCGGGTGAGTTGCCGGCCACTGGCGGTATCGATACCTGCGCCAACATCCTCAACAACAGCACCATCAACGGCGCAGGCCCGGGTTCGCCGCAGAACAACCGCAGCCGCAATTGCGAAAACGACGGTTTCACCACGTCGATGTCGTGGGGCTACCGTGGTCGGGCGATCTGGGAATACAACGACG
>NZ_JAFGYW010000441.1:0-438 GCF_017491595.1 Pseudomonas sp. 51_B | reverse complement strand
ACCTGAAATTCGCCGCCGATGCCGAACAGGCGATCCGGCACTATTCCTGGCCGGGTAACGTGCGTGAGCTGGAAAACGCTGTCGAGCGCGCGGTGATTCTCAGCGAAAGCCCGGAGATCTCGGCCGACCTGCTGGGCATCGACATCGAGCTGAGCGATCTGGAAGACGACGAGTTCATCGGTCTGCCGCCGCAAACCGGCGGTAACGCCAGCAACAGCAGCCATGAGCCGACCGAGGATCTGTCGCTGGAGGATTACTTCCAGCACTTCGTCCTCGAGCATCAGGACCACATGACCGAGACCGAACTGGCACGCAAACTGGGCGTCAGCCGCAAATGCCTGTGGGAACGCCGCCAGCGTCTGGGCATTCCACGGCGCAAGACCGGGGTCGCCAGCGAAAGCTGAGCGTTACCCACCGCGTGCGCGGGTAACGCATGAC
>NZ_JAFGYW010000440.1:0-438 GCF_017491595.1 Pseudomonas sp. 51_B | reverse complement strand
AAACTTCACCGACCACGATTCCAATTTTAAGTTTTCGATTTAGCAAGTGGGTTTCCTCTCAGATCCGCATGGAAATTTATTGAATCGGGATTCTAACATAATCCTATGGCTATTCCGGAAGAAGCTTAAGTATCTTCTAATTTTAAGAAACCCACCGTTTAGAATAACTTAGTCAATAAGGGAGCTTGCATAACAATAATTAAATCGACATTTACAGGTACATTCAATTAGACAGAAATGGGGCAAATCGGACAGTTAAAATCAATCATTATATTCGCACTTTATACATAACCCAGTGAATAAACATGAAAGATCACCTAATATTCTTCACCTAGCTTTATCTTTTTTATGCATAAGTAAATCAATAATCAAGACAACGACTTATATCCAAAAGTCATAAGATATGCTCGTTTTTTGATTTTGGCATATATGCATGTT
>NZ_JAFGYW010000439.1:0-439 GCF_017491595.1 Pseudomonas sp. 51_B | reverse complement strand
CACGTTGCAGCGGGCCCTGCTGCACGGGGCTCACGGACGCGACCTGGACCGCGCCCGGCGCGCCGACGCCTTGCATCTGCGGCACGACGATCCACGTGAGCGTCGCCGCGGCGGCCGCGATCGCGAACGCGGGCACCACGCGGCGGCGCATCGCCAGCAGCCGGCGGGCGATGGGCGCGGCCGCGGGTGCGCGCAGGTGCGGCTCGGCCGCGAGGCTCGCCGAGAAGCGGGCCATGAACGCGCTGCTCTCGGCGGGCTCGAGCGTGAGCTCGTCGGAGCGCAGCGCATCACCGATCAGATGATATTGAGCCCACGTCGCGCGCTCGGCGTCGGCGAGCCCCGCGAGAATCTGTTTCAGCGAAAGGCCTTCAGGCGCTTCGCCATCGACCAGAGCGGACACGCGCTCGCGTTGCGAGCACGGCTGCGACTGCGTAGAGAC
>NZ_JAFGYW010000438.1:0-439 GCF_017491595.1 Pseudomonas sp. 51_B | reverse complement strand
GTGTCGATCATCGGTCTCGACGCGTCGCGCGCGCTTGCCGCGCAATTGCGCGCCGATGCGCCCGCCGCGCTCGAGCCGTTCGGCGCGCGCGCGCAGCGCCTGGCCGAACTGGCGGACCTGGTGGTGAACCGGGTCAGCTGACGCGAAAGCCCGCCGCCGCGCCCACGCCACGGGTGGGCGCGCAAGAAGTGCGGGCGCGTTTGTTTTCCGACAATGGAACGACGATGTACGACTTGCTGAAAACCATCGACGATCCGGCGGACCTGCGCCGTCTCGATCGTCGCCAACTGCAGCCGCTCGCCGACGAGCTGCGCGCGTTCGTCCTCGACAGCGTGTCGAAGACGGGCGGCCATTTGTCGTCCAATCTCGGCACGGTCGAGCTGACGATCGCGCTGCATTACGTGTTCAATACGCCGGACGACCGGATCGTGTGGGACGT
>NZ_JAFGYW010000437.1:0-439 GCF_017491595.1 Pseudomonas sp. 51_B | reverse complement strand
CGACGCGCAAACCGCACAGTGGCAGGCGCAGCAAGCGGCGGCGGCCGTCGAGCGCGGCGACGCGGCCTCGGCGACGCCCGCCGCGCCGGCCACGCCGGATGCCGAGGCCGCGCACGAAGCGTCGCTGGCCGACCTGCTTCGGCAGGCCGACGCGCAAATGCGCGCCCTCGTCGAGCAGCACGGCCTGTCGCGCGCACGAATGGAGGCGGCCGCGCGAACCCTGCCGGAGCTCGCGCCCCTTGCGGGCTCGCTCGATGCCCTCGACGCACTCGATGCGCCGCTCGACGTCGATGCCTTGACGGCAGGGCTCGCCGCCGCCGGCGGCGACGCGGCGGCCGAACCGGATACGCCGGCCGAACCGAGCCCGCCGGCGCCCGCGAACGAATTCGCCGCCGCCGTGCCCGCCCCCGCATCGTCCACCGCCGCGCCGCCGGTGGAC
>NZ_JAFGYW010000436.1:0-439 GCF_017491595.1 Pseudomonas sp. 51_B | reverse complement strand
CGACCGGCCTGAGCTCGGCCACCAGCTCGATCGCTTCGCTGTCGACTTCCACGTCAACCGGTATTGGCTCGCTCTCCACCGGCCTGTCCACGACCAACAGCAACGTCGCCTCGCTGTCCAGCGGCCTGTCGACGACCAATAGCAACGTCGCGTCGCTGTCCAGCGGACTGAGCAGCACGAATAGCCCGCTGACCTCGCTGTCGACGTCCGCTTCGTCGGGCATCAGCACCGCGCAGAGCGGTGTCAACTCGTTGTCCACCGGGCTGTCGACCGCGAATAGCACCGTCGCGTCGCTGTCCACGTCGACCTCGACCGGCCTGAGCTCGGCCACCAGCTCGATCGCTTCGCTGTCGACTTCCACGTCGACCGGTATCGGCTCGCTTTCCACCGGCCTGTCGACCGTCGCGACGACGACCAACAATCTCGGCAGCAGCACCGC
>NZ_JAFGYW010000044.1:0-13291 GCF_017491595.1 Pseudomonas sp. 51_B | reverse complement strand
GCGCCGCCCCCTAACGTCGGACAAAAAAAAGCCCGCATCCAGGATGCGGGCTCTTGAGTGCCGCCCTTGAGCTTAAGCTGCCTTGGCGTCCTGCTGGCTCAATGAGCGGTTCAGTGCGCTGAACAGAGCCTTGAAGCTGGCGGTGGTGATGTTTTCGTCGATGCCTACACCATGCACTGGACGGCCGCCGGCCACACGCAGTTCGATGTATGCCGCCGCCTTGGCATTGGTGCCGGCGCCGATGGCATGTTCGTTGTAGTCCATGATCTCCACCGACACCGGCAGGCCGGCAACCAAGGCCTCCAGGGCGCCGTTACCCTTGCCGCGCCAGTGCAGGGTGGTTTCGCCTTCACCGGCAACTTCCACTTCCACGGCGCTGTGGCCGTTTTCTTCCTGCAGACGATGGCTGACCAGGGCATACGGCGCGTTGGCCTGCAGGTACTCCTTGTGCAGCAAACTGTAGATTTGCTGAGCGGTCATTTCCAAGCCCAGGCGGTCGGTTTCACCTTGCACGACCTGGCTGAACTCGATCTGCATGCGGCGCGGCAGGCTGATACCGTATTCCTGCTCGAGCAGGTAAGTGATGCCGCCTTTACCCGACTGGCTGTTGACGCGGATCACCGCTTCGTAGCTGCGGCCGATGTCGGCTGGGTCGATTGGCAGGTATGGCACTTCCCACAGCTCACCGTCCTGCTGTTTGGCGAAGCCTTTGCGGATGGCATCCTGGTGCGAGCCGGAGAACGCCGTATGAACAAGGTCGCCCACATAGGGGTGGCGTGGGTGCACCGGCAGCTGGTTGCATTCTTCGACCACCTTGCGCACACCGTCGATGTCGGAGAAGTCCAACAGTGGGTCGATGCCCTGGGTATAGAGATTGAGCGCCAGGGTCACCAGGTCGACGTTACCTGTGCGCTCGCCGTTGCCGAACAGGCAGCCTTCGGCACGGTCGGCGCCAGCCATCAGGCCCAGTTCGGTGGCCGCGATACCGGTGCCACGGTCGTTGTGGCAGTGCAGGCTGATGATCACGCTGTCGCGACGGCTGACGTTGCGGCAGAACCATTCGATCTGGTCGGCGTAGATGTTCGGCGTGGACACTTCCACGGTCGCTGGCAGGTTGAGAATAACCTTGTGCTCAGGCGTCGGGTTCCACACTTCGATGACCGCATCGCAGACTTCCTTGGCGAACTCGAGCTCGGTGGCGCTGAAGGTTTCTGGCGAGTACTGGAAGGTCCACTGGGTTTCCGGCTGCTGGGCGGCATATTTGACGAACAGTTTCGCCGCATTCACCGCGATATCCTTCACGCCTTGCTTGTCCTGGTTGAAGACGATGCGGCGGAACGACGGGCTGGTAGCGTTGTACAGGTGGACGATGGCCTTCTTGGCCCCACGCAGCGACTCGAAGGTACGGGCGATCAAATCCTCACGGGCTTGGGTGAGCACCTGGATGGTAGTGTCGTCCGGGATATGGCCGTCTTCGATGAGTGTGCGCACGAAGTCGAAATCGGTCTGCGAAGCGGACGGGAACGATGCCTCGATTTCTTTTACCCCGACCTGCACCAAAGTCTTCCAGAAACGCAGCTTTTTCTCAGAATCCATCGGCTCGATCAGCGACTGATTGCCATCACGCAGGTCGGAACTGCACCAGATGGGCGCTGCGGTGATGGTTTTCGACGGCCAGGTACGGTCAGGCAGGTCGATGGTTGGGAAGGCGCGGTATTTCTTCGAAGGGTCTTTGAGCATGGTCATGGAAGCAATCCTTTTGTGTGCGGCCGAAATCGGGCCTGCCGAGCGATAACGAGATGAAGAGGCGAGGCGACGCGATTCAGCCTGGTAGTCGAGCGCTGACCAGGCAGAGGCTGCGATGTTGTCGGAGCAAGATGAGGGTGCTGAAGGTTTTCATGTCCTCAACCCTAACCAGTGGGCTGGGGGTTGGCAAGCGTTCGAAAAAAATTGAGATAAATGCTTAAAAAAAGCTTGGATGCAGGATTTTATAGCTGGCTTTTTGGGTTTGTTTACCGCTGATTGCTCAGTATTTTTCGATGGCGCAACATGGTTGAACTCGCGCTACCCGTGCTAGCGCCATGGTGTTTGCACCCGCTTCAACGGGCGTCGCGATCGATTTGGATACAACTGACTTCTATCTGCGCCAGCTTGTTCGCGGCAGAAACCGCTCCCACAGGTTGGCGCACATCTCAAGGCATTCGAATATCTGCTGGGAGCGGGTTCACCCGCGCAGCTGGCGCTACGATCTCAGGGCTGAAACGCTCCGATGAAGATCGCCGGATCGACCCGTGCATCGTTAAGGCTGACGTTCCAGTGCATGTGCGGCCCGGTCGCGCGCCCTGTGGCGCCTACCCGCCCGACCACCTCGCCGCGGCGCAGCTGCTGGCCGACCTGCACATCGATCTTCGACATGTGGCAGAACATGCTGATGAAGCCCTGGCCATGGTCGACGAACACCGTGCGGCCATTGAAGAAGTAATCACCGACCAGAATGACCTTGCCGTTTGCTGGCGTTTTGATCGGCGTGCCGGCGGGCACCGCGAAGTCCAACCCGGCGTGGGGATTGCGTTCTTCGCCATTGAAGAAACGGCGTACGCCGAACTTGCTCGACAGCGGCCCGCTGACCGGTTTGTCGAGAATCAGATTGCTCGGCAACACCGGGCTGAAGCTACGATATGCCTTGATCTGTTCAGCCAATTCACGATCGATGCGCTTGAGGTCTTCTGGGTTGGGGTTGACCTGGCGGGTGTTCTTCAAAGTGATGTGCTGCTCGGGGTACTTTTTGCTGCCAACCTTGAAGGCCAGACTGCGCCCGCCTTGGGTCAGCGTAGCGGTGCCTGGCTTCTGCGTCAGTGGGATGCCGACGATGGCCAGCCAGTCGTCCTGCTCCTTGACCACCAGCACCGGCTTGCCGTCGAAACGCGCGCTAGGCGCAACTGCCGCTGGGCCAAGGTTTACCACCGCCACGCCACCGGGCACCGGTTTGTTCAGCGTGCGGGTGATGTAGCTGGCCTGAGCGCCTGCAGCCAGTAGCAGCAGAGAAAGGGCAAGCAGGTGGGCAAACAGGCGCGGCATGTGTCAGTCCAGTAGTGAGAGGGTGACCGGGGTCAGGTGGTTGTCTTCGACCCGTACTTGAAGTTCGCCTTCGTTCAGGCGCGCAGTCAGGCGCTGGCCGTTGCGGGTCTGGGCGGCGCAGCGGATGGCCTGGCCATGCTCGTCGAGCAGGATGCTGTAGCCACGGGCCAGGGTCGCCAGCGGGCTGACCACCTGCAGCGTCTGCAGTTGCGCCTGAAAACGCTGGCGGCGGTCCTTGAGGACATCACGCATGGCCCGTGGCAGGCGCTCGGCGAGGCTGTCCAGGCGTTGGCCGAGCAGCTTCAGCGTGCGCCCCGGATGCTGCGCGGCCAGGCGCGTATCGAGGCGTGCAAGGCGCTCGCGCCGCTGATTCAGGTTGAGTGTAAATGCACGGCGCAGGCGCATGTCCAAGTCGTCCAGGCGTTGTGCTTGCTGTCGCAGCCGCTCACCGGGGTGGCGCAGGCGGCGGGTCATCGACTCCAGGCGCAGGCGGTCGTGAGCCAGACGGTTGCGCATGCGCAGCAGCAGGCGCCGTTGCAGGCCGTCCAGGCGCTGCTGCAGGCCACTGTTGTCAGGGGCCAGCAGCTCGGCAGCGGCCGAGGGAGTCGGGGCACGCACGTCGGCGACGAAGTCGCTGATCGACACGTCGGTTTCGTGGCCCACGGCGCTGACGATTGGTGTCACGCAAGCGGCCACGGCGCGCGCCACGGCTTCTTCGTTGAAGCACCAGAGGTCTTCCAGCGAGCCACCCCCACGGGCCAGGATCAGCGCGTCGAAACCAAGCCTATCGGCCTGCTGCAAGGCGCGCACGATCTGGTTGACCGCCTCGCGGCCCTGCACAGCGGTAGGGATCAGGTTCAGCTCGACCTGGGGCGCGCGGCGGCCGAACACGCTGATGATGTCGCGAATCACTGCCCCGGTGGGGGAGGTGATGATGCCGATGCGTTGCGGGTGGGCCGGCAGCGGCTTCTTGCGCTCGGTGCTGAACAGTCCTTCGGCGCTGAGTTTTTCCTTGAGTGCTTCGAAGGCCAGGCGCAGGGCGCCATCACCGGCCGGCTCGACGGTATCGAGGATCAGTTGGTAGTCGCCACGCCCCTCGAACAGTGAGACCTTGCCGCGCACCCGCACCGCCAGGCCATCGCGCAGTGCCTGGCGTACACGGGTAGCGTTCTGCCGGAACAGCGCGCAGCGTACCTGGGCACCGCTGTCCTTGAGGGTGAAGTAGAGATGGCCGGAAGCCGGGCGGGCGAGGTTGGATATCTCGCCTTCCACCCAGACGCTGCGGAACACGTCTTCCAGCAGCACCCGGGCGCGGCCGTTGAGTTGGCTGACGGTAAGGACTTCGCGGTCCAGACCGAGTCGTTCGAAAGGGTCTCTGATCATGGGGGCATGATAAAGGCGTGGTGGAGGGCATGTCTCGGGTTTTCTGCCGGCGCTGTACTTGTGGGCGCCAGTGACTCAAGCGCATCCCCTTGGCCATTACAGTGATATCTTCGCGAGCGACACCCAAGGACTTCAGGACCCAGCAAGATGCTCGCCCAACTCTCCCTGAACTCAGCCGACTGGCTTCCCATTCTGCTTGCCATCGCCGCCGCCTACATCGTCTTTGGCATTGCCGGCTTCGGCACCGCCCTGGTGGCCGGCCCGGTATTGATCCACTTCATGCCTTTATCGCGGATCATCCCGCTTCTGGTGCTGCTGGATTTCGTCGCCGCCTTTGGCAACCTGCTGCCGTCACGCCGCGATGTGGCGCGCGCAGAACTGCTGCGTCTGTTGCCGTGCATGGCCCTGGGCTGCACCCTGGGCGTGGTGTTTCTGTTGCATCTCAAATCCGACCTGCTGTTGCTGCTGATGGGGCTGTTCGTCACGGCCTACGCAATCTATGGTTTGGCGGTGAAGGTCCGCCCGGCGCAGTTGTCGGGCTTGTGGGCAGTGCCAATGGGAACGGTTGGCGGGCTGTTTGGCGCCTTGTTCGGCAGTGGCGGCTTCTTATACGCGATTTACCTGAGTGCACGTTTGCAGGCCAAAGAGCAGGTGCGCGCAACCCAGAGTGCGTTGATCAGTTGCAGTACCCTGGTGCGCCTGTCGCTGTTTTTGATCGCCGGGGTGTATGCCGATACGAGCTTGTTGATGCTGGCGGCCTGCCTGTTGCCCGTGATGTTCATCGGCCTGTTCGTTGGCCGTCGATTGAGCATGAGGTTGTCTCGCGAAGCCTTCGTACGTTTGGTCACCTGGCTGGTGCTTGCCAGCGGCCTGGCGCTGATCGGTCGCTACCTGGCCGGTTGAGCGGTAGAATTGCGCCATTACCGCAGTCTTTCAGGCTTTTCCCGTTCATGAACACCCAAAGCATCATCGTCCCCAAGCTGTCCACCGTGCCGGTGCACGAGGCCCGCGCTCGCGCCATTGTGCGCTGGCTGGTGCGCGAGAAGGTCGTCGCAGAGCAACTGAGCACCTGCGGCCGTACCGGCAACCGTATGGGCCATGCCTTGGCCGAAGGGGCGCGCAAAGTGGCCCTGCACCCTGAAAAGCTGCCGTTCGGCGAGCAGGTCAATGGCCTGGAGGTGATGCTCAAGCGCTGCATCTATACCCCCACCGAAGGTTTTCTCGAAGAAGCTGGTTGCCCGCAATGCAGGCGCGAGGTCGGTGAGCCGCTGTTCGAAAGCCTGGAGGAGTGGATGCCGGGTGTCAGCGACAACTTCACGTGCCCACTGTGCGGCCATGAAGACGACATCAACGGCTTCATCTACCTGCAGCCATGTGCCTTTTCCAACCTTGGGTTCATCTTCAACAACTGGGGCGAGGCCGGGTTCACTCAGGCCTTTCTCGACAGCTTCGCCGACTGGCTCGACCAGCCGGTGGCCGTGGTGCAGGTAAAACTGCCACAAGGCTGACCGAAGGCCCTTATTTTGCATTGAGCGGCGCGCCGTGCATGAGTATAATGGCGCGCTTCCATTTTTCCCGCCCGGGAGCCCCCGCGATGCTGCGTATCAGCCAAGAAGCCCTGACCTTCGACGATATCCTCCTTGTACCTGGCTATTCCGAGGTACTGCCCAATGAAGTCAGTCTCAAGACCCGTTTGACTCGTGGCATCGAGCTGAACATTCCGCTGGTTTCCGCTGCCATGGATACCGTGACCGAAGCGCGCCTGGCCATCGCCATGGCCCAGGAAGGCGGCATCGGCATCATCCACAAGAACATGACCATCGAACAGCAGGCCGGCGAAGTACGCAAGGTCAAGAAGTTCGAGGCTGGCGTGGTCAAGGACCCGATCACCATCGACGCCGACGCAACCGTGCGCGACCTGTTCGACCTGACCCGCCTGAACAACATCTCCGGTGTTCCGGTACTGGAGAACGGCGACCTGGTCGGTATCGTCACCTCCCGCGACGTGCGCTTCGAAACCCGTCTGGATGCCAAGGTCCGCGACGTGATGACGCCCAAAGAGCGTCTGGTCACCGTGCGTGAAGGCGCCGACAAGAACGAAGTCCGCGAGCTGCTGCACAAACACCGCCTGGAAAAAGTCCTGATCGTTGACGACAAGTTCAACCTCAAGGGCATGATGACCGTCAAGGACATCGAAAAGGCCAAGGCCTACCCGTTGGCCAGCAAGGACGACCAAGGCCGCCTGCGCGTCGGCGCTGCGGTCGGCACTGGCAAGGACACTGGCGAGCGCGTTGCTGCCTTGGTGGCTGCGGGTGTTGACGTCGTGGTCGTCGACACCGCCCACGGTCACTCCAAAGGGGTGATCGACCGCGTTCGCTGGGTTAAAGAAACCTATCCGCAAGTGCAGGTGATCGGCGGCAACATCGCCACTGGCGCTGCGGCCAAGGCCCTGGCCGAAGCCGGCGCTGACGCCGTCAAGGTCGGTATCGGCCCAGGCTCGATCTGCACCACCCGTATCGTTGCCGGTGTCGGCGTGCCGCAGATCAGCGCCATCGCCAATGTCGCCGCAGCACTGGAAGGCACTGGCGTGCCACTGATCGCCGACGGCGGTATCCGCTTCTCCGGTGACCTGTCCAAGGCCATCGTCGCAGGTGCTTCTTGCGTAATGATGGGTTCGATGTTCGCCGGTACCGAAGAAGCGCCGGGTGAAGTCGAGCTGTTCCAGGGCCGTTCCTACAAGGCTTACCGCGGCATGGGCTCGCTGGGTGCCATGGCACAGGCGCAAGGCTCCTCCGACCGTTACTTCCAAGACTCTTCGGCTGGTGCCGAGAAGCTGGTACCGGAAGGCATCGAAGGCCGCGTTCCTTACAAAGGTGCCCTGGCAGCGATCATTCACCAGCTGATGGGCGGCTTGCGTTCGTCCATGGGCTACACCGGCAGCGCGACCATCGAAGAGATGCGCACCAAGCCGGAATTCGTGCGCATCACCGGTGCCGGCATGGCCGAGTCCCACGTGCATGACGTACAGATCACTAAAGAAGCCCCTAACTACCGTGTAGGTTGAGGCTTCCAGCTACAACATGAAAGCGGGGCTGTCACGACAGCCCCGCGTCGTTTCCGATTTCCACTGACGAGATTGAGTCATGGCCCTCGACATTCACGCTCACCGTATCCTGATTCTCGATTTCGGTTCCCAGTACACCCAGCTGATCGCCCGCCGCGTGCGCGAAATCGGCGTGTACTGCGAGCTGCACCCGTTCGACATGGACGATGAAGCGATCCGCGAATTCAACCCGCGTGGCATCATCCTCGCCGGCGGCCCCGAGTCGGTTCACGAAGCCAACAGCCCCCGTGCCCCGCAGGCCGTGTTCGACCTGAACGTACCAGTGCTGGGCATTTGCTACGGCATGCAGACCATGGCCGAGCAGATGGGCGGCAAAGTCGAAGGTTCGGAGCTGCGCGAGTTCGGTTATGCCCGCGTCGACGTGGTTGGCAAGAGCCGCCTGCTCGATGGCATCGAAGACCATGTGGACGACGATGGCGTTCTGGGCCTGGACGTGTGGATGAGCCACGGCGACAAGGTCACCCAGATGCCAACCGGCTTCAATGTGCTGGCCAGCACCCCGAGCTGCCCAATCGCCGGTATGTTCGACGATGCCCGCGGCTACTATGGCGTACAGTTCCATCCGGAAGTGACCCACACCAAGCAAGGCGGTCGCATCCTGTCCCGTTTCGTGCAGGACCTTTGCGGCTGTGAAGCCCTGTGGACCCCGTCCAACATCGTTGAAGACGCCATCGCCCAGGTGCGTGAGCAGGTCGGTTCGGCCAATGTGCTGCTGGGTCTGTCCGGCGGTGTCGACAGCTCGGTGGTTGCCGCGCTGCTGCACCGCGCCATCGGCGACCAGCTGACCTGTGTATTCGTCGATAACGGCCTGCTGCGCCTGCACGAAGGCGACCAGGTAATGGCCATGTTCAAGGAGAACATGGGCGTCAAGGTGATCCGCGCCGACGCTGAAAAGCAATTCCTCGACAACCTCGAAGGCGAAGCTGACCCGGAGAAGAAGCGCAAGATCATCGGCCGTACCTTCATCGACGTATTCGACGCCGAAGCCAGCAAGCTCGAGAACATCCAGTTCCTTGCCCAGGGCACCATCTACCCTGACGTGATCGAGTCGGCCGGCGCCAAGAGCGGCAAAGCCCACGTGATCAAATCGCACCACAACGTCGGCGGTCTGCCCGAGGAAATGAACCTCAAGCTGGTCGAGCCGCTGCGCGAGCTGTTCAAGGACGAAGTACGCAAGATCGGTCTGGAGCTGGGCTTGCCGTACGACATGGTCTACCGCCACCCGTTCCCAGGCCCGGGCCTGGGCGTGCGTATCCTCGGTGAAGTGAAGAAGGAATACGCCGACATCCTGCGCCGCGCCGACCACATCTTCATCGAAGAGCTGCGCAAGGCCGACTGGTACCACAAGACCAGCCAGGCGTTCGTGGTATTCCAGCCGGTCAAGTCGGTTGGTGTGGTTGGTGACGGCCGTCGCTACGCCTGGGTCGTGGCACTGCGCGCCGTTGAAACCGTGGACTTCATGACCGCGCGCTGGGCGCACCTGCCGTACGAACTGCTGGAAACCGTCAGCGGTCGTATCATCAACGAAATCGACGGCATCTCCCGTGTGACTTACGACGTGTCGAGCAAGCCGCCAGCGACTATCGAGTGGGAGTGATCCCGTTGGCGCAGCGCGGCAGCCGCTAACCTGCCGCAGATGATCCATCTGTGCGCCATGCCAGTCAGCTAAGCCAATTGGGGCTGCTTAGCAGCCCTATTCAGGTTAACCCGCTTCCACCGCGAATCTGCGAAGGGCTATTACACGGCCCCAGTAGATAAGTAAACGACCTGACTTACCTGACCGGCATTGCCCCTGCGCAAGCCTTGTTGCCTCAACGCGTTCTCGCAGCCTCGATGGCGCAGCGCAGGCGGTGCTTGTCCGATTCCAGTGCCAGCGCCTGTTCGGCGCGCTCGAAGGCCAAGGCGGCCTGTTGCAGCGCGGCGCTGCGAAAGTCTGCATCGCCCAACTGGGCCAGTGCCTGGAGGCATTTTTGCAGGCGTAATTGGATTTCGATATGGGCTGCACCATCTCGGGCGATCAGCATGAAGGCATCTTCGAATACGTCGCTCATCGCCAAAGCAGCTACCTGAACCCTGGGGTAGTCGATGTGTTCCTTCGCGGCAGGTTCGGTGAACAGGCTCAACAGCCGTGTCAGGCGGCCGATGACGTCGATGGCAGTACCGTGATCGTTGAAGGCCTGCGACAGAGCCCGGCAGCCGATTTCGCTCATGACCATCAGGCCGAAACGAGGGTCCTGATCGTAGCTGCGTTCATCGCCAACCGTGAAGCCATCTCTGACGGCTTCAATCAGCGCTTGGTCGTTTGCCCGGCCAGGCGTGGCGCTGAACCAGGCCAGTGGGGTGCTGCTATGCACGAAGCTGCCTGGGATCGCCACCACGTGCACGAAACCCTCATACTCCTCAGCGCACAGCGACAATGCTTGCATGTCGATGAACTGCACATAGCCAACCGTGTTGGCCAGGATCGGCAGTGCGTCCACTGGCAGCGAATCGCCTATCAAGGGCAAGCCCCCCAGGCAGGGGCGCTCGCGCCTTGCGGTGATGGCCTGGTGCGTGGTTTGCTCGACTTTGCGCGTGGTTTCACCGACTTGGCCCAGCCGGGTTAGATGGTCGATCCAGCGTAACAGCGAAACGACGATCAGTGCGATCATCGCCACCGTTACCAGAAACAGCACGAAACGCCCACGATCGCCGTAGGCACCGGTTTTCAAGACCACGATTCCCACCATGCTGAACAGGAACGAGCCAATGAACGTCGACAGCACGTTCTGCGTCAGGGTGTCCTCCATCAGCAGGCGGGTCGCACGAGGCGTGACGTTGCTGGCAGCTGAGCCGTAGGCTGAGGTCATGACACTGAGCGAGAATGTGGTCACCGCCAGCATGCTCGAGGCGATGATGGTGAGGATGTCATACACCGCATCAGCGCCCATCTCGGTTGCCGGGTGCCAGGGAGTGAAGCGCTCAGCCAACGCTGCCAAGAGTGCGGCAGCAACGCCCAACATACCGATCAAGGTCGCACGGACCCATAGGCGTCGCGTGAGTTGAGCCAATATCCATCGCCAGCGTGACATGCATGAGTCCTTATCGTGTTGTGATGCCGCTGGCGCGTTGCGCGTGCCAAGTGACGTTCATCGTGGCACCTTCTGCCCCGAGCGGTGGGTGCATAACCTATTCGCTGCCTGGCGGGTGGCCGAAATGAGCTTTGTAGGCATGGCAGAAGTTCGCGGGGTTGGCATAGCCGACCTGGTAGGCAACCTGCGACACCTGCCAGCGCCGCTCCAGCAAAAGCCGGCGGGCCAACTCCAGGCGTTGCTCGCGCACGTAATGCAGAATAGGCCGGCCAAAGGCTTTGCGAAAAGCCCGGCGCAAGGTGGTTTCGCCCACGCCCAGCTGACGTGCGAGGCTGGCCGCGGTGGGCGGGGCGCTGAGCTGGGCATCGAGCAGGCGGCGGGCTTCGATGGCCAGGTCACGTAGCCCGCGATCCGGCGTGTGGCTGGGTTGCGCAGGGCCGATAAGGTGCCTAGCCAGTTCCAGAACGATGGCCAAGCTGAGGCTTTCGCAATGCAGGCGCCTGAGCCCGCCGGTGTAGGGCGACAAATACAGTTGCTGCAGCAAGCGACTCACTGCCGGGCAC
Source organism: Pseudomonas sp. 51_B (assembly GCF_017491595.1). NCBI lineage: Bacteria > Pseudomonadati > Pseudomonadota > Gammaproteobacteria > Pseudomonadales > Pseudomonadaceae > Pseudomonas > Pseudomonas sp. 51_B. The sequence goes on along the minus strand of NZ_JAFGYW010000044.1, from coordinate 2,072 downwards.
TGCGATAACTGGTCAAAGCGCATGCCATCTGCCGTCAACGCCAGCAAGGGCATCAGCTGTGCTTCATCCTCCACCAGCTCTTGCAGGTAGTGGCCGGCGATTCGAACGCCAGCCATGCGTGCATGGCTGTCGGCAGGCAACTGGTCCTGCGCCTCCAGGCTTTCGCCGAGGCCTAGCAGGTGCAGCTGGCCGGGTGTATAGCGGTTCAATTTGCCGTCGACGGTGTGCTGCCAGGTCCCGTCGAACAGTTGCACGATGCACAGGCTCTGGGGAAGCACCTTGTCGATTTTAAGGGGCTCCGGAAACTGCAGGTTGCAATCGAAGTATTGCAACCCGGCATGCACTGTCTGAGCACGATAGTGGCCGGTCGCGCTACCCATTATTCGGGCCTTGCGGCTGTCCAGCACGCCAGCTTTGGCGAGTACCCCCGGCCTGTCGAAGGAAAAATCAGTGTCCAAGTAGGGGCTGGTCGATGGCATGACGCGAATCATCCTTGGGTGGCGGCGGCGTGTGCAGAAATGGTAACCCCCGCACATTTTTGGCAACAACCATTGTGCTTGACGGCCCATTTGTTGTGCGGCCCAGCCACTGGGGTTGGCAGCCCCGGCGCAGCTGTTTTCAATGGCCGATCGTTTGGCATCAGGATGGTAAAAATGTTCGCTTATCGCAAATGGGCTTTCTTACTGGTTGCCTCGCTCCTGCTTTGCCTGGGCCAGGCCCAGGCAGAGCAGCGGCCAGAGGTGGCCGAACAGGTGGTTGCCTATATGGGCACGGAGGGCGTCAAAGTGTGGACGCTACGTATCGGCGAGCGTGCTGCCAATCAAGCACTGGTTCAGGTCGAGGGTGTCGATCACGACTGGAACATGCGCATACAGAAGATGCAGGTGGAAAAGACGGCCAAGGACACCCGCTACTTCACCACCGTGGATGGCAATAAGTTCGTGGTGTTGATCGTTCAGGGTGGCTGGGGCGGTGAGTTGTACTTGCCTGGCGAGCCGCAACCGTTCCAGGTTGGCTACTCCGAAGGGCTGTCGCGTCAAGGCAATGCGCAGGCATTTCTGACCGATTACCTGGCCAAGCAGCAGTGACGTGTGAGGGCGATTGAACATGGCTGAACCTAACGACCCGCTGTCCGAGCTTTCCGGCTCGCTCGGCGAAGCCTACGATCAAACCCGTGCTGCCGAGCGGGAACGAGTGATTGCCGAACTCAAAAAGGTGATCGAACGCGTGCCTGAGCAAAGCGAGTTCACCAATTCCCGGCGCTATAAAATCTGGGGGCCGATTCTTCTGGTGGGCGCGCTTATCCTGCTGGCTGTCACGTTCAACTCGCAGCGCATGGGTGCAGTTATATTTGTGCTGTTTATCGTTTGCGTGGCCGCTGCCCTGACCTGGCAGCACCGCAATGCAGGCACCCAGGTGTTCATGCGTCTGACCCGGCGGGAATTGTACGTCGACACCCTGGACGCCCCGGTCGATATGGCCGAGGTCGAGGATATCGCGGTCAAGGATGAAGGCCTGGTCATGGTGCAGACCCTCGAACTGAGCAGCGAAGCTGCGCTGCCCAAGCACCGTGTGGTCAAACTGCAGTTCTTCGGCAACCAGGCGATGGCGTTGAAAAAGCCGCGGCCGCAGATTCGTATCATGTCCGCAGGCCTTGCCTGCAATGGCCGCAAGCTGGGCTACGAGGAGGTGCTGGCGATGCTGGCGGCGTATTGCGATGCGGCCCACGCCCAGCGCCAACTGGAGCTGCTCCAGGCCGATGGCTGACACCGAGCACCTAACGCATCAAGCGCCGTTGCCACTTCAGGCCGACCGCCTTCGGGCGCAGCGGTTCGCGTGTGTGCTGGCCCAGGGTCCAGTGGCTAAATGAAGCGACTGGGTCGGTGCCTGGCCATGCTGCTGTTGCCAGTGGCGCTTTTGCTTTGGAGCTCCGTGCAACATTGGCGGGCTGAAACGGCTCAAGAGCAGGCACGCATCACTCGACAATGGCTGGCAGAACCTAGCGATGCCTTGCTCCAGGCATTGCCTTGGGCCGCGCGTAAACAACTTGCCGGGCGCATCGACACCCGCCA
>NZ_JAFGYW010000435.1:0-439 GCF_017491595.1 Pseudomonas sp. 51_B | reverse complement strand
ACCTGATCCTGGCGAAGATGAACGATGCGACGGCGACCTCGGCGGTGGAGGGCTTCAGCGCGGCGCTGAACCGCATGCCGCTGGCTGTACGCAAGAGCATGACCTACGACCAGGGGCGAGAGATGGCGCGGCACGCGGACATCACCCAGAAGACCGGTGTGGCGATCTACTTCTGCGACCCACACAGCCCCTGGCAGCGCGGCAGCAACGAGAACATCAACGGCCTGATCCGCCAGTACCTGCCCAAGGGCACGGACTTGTCGGTGTACAGCCAGGAGCAGTTGGATGCCATTGCCTACGAACTGAACATCCGACCGCGCAAGCGCTTCAATTGGAAATGCCCGATTGAGGTCATGACAGAGGTAGTGGCGTTGCAGCATGATGCACCTGCTTCAATCCAGTAACCGTGTTGCACTCAGCTTCTGCAACCGCCCAGAAT
>NZ_JAFGYW010000434.1:0-440 GCF_017491595.1 Pseudomonas sp. 51_B | reverse complement strand
AGCATGCAGCGTTCCCTCGTCGGAAGCCGGAATCGGCGGATGGCGGGCGATCCGGCAGGCGAACCGGCGAGTGATCCGACGCGATCTAGAACGAATGACGCATCCCTAGCATCGCGGCGGTCGTCGCGAGCCCCGGCGCGACCGGCTGCCCGTACGCCAGCATCTGAGCCATCGTGCCGCGATTGTCGACGCGCCCCCCCTGCGCATATAGCGTGGTGTGCTTGGACAGCTCGTAATCGGCGCCGAGCACGATCGACGTCGACCGGTTCGCCGAACGGTTCCGGTCCTTCAGGTAGTAGACGCCCGAGCTCACGCGAAAGAACGGCGACACGCGGTAGCCGCGCCCGAACGCGAACATGTCGAGGTTCACGCGATCGCCGCGCGCGGGATTCCGGCCGTTGCCGTACGACGCCGACACCGCGACATCCTTCAGCTTGTAC
>NZ_JAFGYW010000433.1:0-440 GCF_017491595.1 Pseudomonas sp. 51_B | reverse complement strand
GTGGTAACTCCATCTATCTGGCCAACTCCTACTGGTCCGACTTCAACGCCGAAGACGAGCGCAGCTGGCAGCTGGGTTACGGCCTGGACTTTGGTTCGTTCGGCGTTCCGGGTCTGAGCTACAACTTCGCTTACGTGCGCGGCGACAACATCACCACGTCTACAAGCGAAGGCGGCACCGAGCGCGAGATCTTCAACCAGTTCAAGTACGTCGTGCAAAGTGGCCCGGCCAAAGACCTGAGCGTGAAGTTGCGCAGTTCGATCCTGCGCGTGTCGCAGAAATCCAGCGAGTACAACGTCAGCGGTAACGAACTGCGTGTATTCGTGGACTATCCGATCAACATCTTCTGATGATCGATCCGCTGTAAGAAAAATGAGAAAACCCCGATTCGTTCGGGGTTTTTTTTCGGCGTTTTTTCAGCGCAAACCGCAAATAACCGG
>NZ_JAFGYW010000432.1:0-440 GCF_017491595.1 Pseudomonas sp. 51_B | reverse complement strand
ATCTCGATGCGCTGGTCGGCGCGCACCTTCGTGCCGAGCGTGTCGATGCGCTCGCCGTCGACGAGCACCCAGCCTTTCTCGATCCATTCGTCTGCTTCGCGGCGCGAGCAGAGACCCAGCTCCGACATGCGCTTCGACAGGCGCACGAGGCCGGTTTCGTCGCCGCGCTCGATACGCTTGCCGCGTTCGCCGTGCTCACCGTGCTCACCGCCGCGAGCGGATTCGCCCAGTTCGCCGCCGCCGCGCTTGATCGGCTGCGCGAGCTGGAGGCGCGAACCCGTCGCCGCGCGGGCCGTGGGGCGGCGCTCGCCGGATGCGCTCGCGCGGGTGGCCGGCCGTTCGCCGAAGCGGGCGGTACGCACGGGGCGCGACGGGCCTTGCGCCCTCGCGGGGCGCGCGGTCCTTACCGCGCGTGCCCGCATCGAACGCGCGGTAAGGAC
>NZ_JAFGYW010000431.1:0-440 GCF_017491595.1 Pseudomonas sp. 51_B | reverse complement strand
ACATGCAGAACTGGACCTTCTGGTTCGACATCAAGATCATCCTGATCACGCTCGTCAAGGGTTTCGTCGGCCGCAACGCATTCTGAGCCGGCGCGCGTTCGCCGCGAACGCGCGGCATTCCTTTTCGACGATCACGCTACCAAGGAGAAACGACAAGATGTTCAAGCCCCTAGCATGGGCGAGCGCCGCGGCGCTCGCCTTGTCGGGCTGTGCGCTCGCCCCCGGGCCGGCGCTCGATTCGAGCCGCATGAACGACAATCTGAGCGCACCGACGGATTCGACGGTGTACGACGTCAAGCTGATCACGCCGCAGCTCGTCTATACGCTCAAGCAGGCCGACGAGGCCGACACGCGCGCGAAGGAAGCAGGGCTCGCGCAGAGCCTGCCCGCGGCGAGCGCCGACTATCGGGTCGGCCCGGACGACGTGCTCGGCATCGTCG
>NZ_JAFGYW010000430.1:0-440 GCF_017491595.1 Pseudomonas sp. 51_B | reverse complement strand
AAGAAATACAAAAATATATTAAAAAACATCAAAAAGAATTTGATAGGGAAATGTCGCCTGTTAAATTATATACACTTAAAAATCTAATTGTAGCTTTGCCAGATTCTAAAAAAGCACGCCAGAAGAAAATAGATTTGTTTAAAAAACTAGCTCTTGCAGTTAATGATGGCAGTATTGATTTTTCTGAAATTGTCAAACAGTTTTCCCAAGCGCCAAATGCAGTTTCCGGAGGTATAGTTAGTCAACAGGTTAAATTTGATTCAATACCAGATATATATAAGGAATATATTAAAGAACTTAAAAATCATCAAGTTTCACAACCATTTATAGTTAATCATACATTACAGATGATATATATCTATAACATTGATGAAAAAGCACCAATTTTAAGCAAAAAAGTAACAAAATATTATGTTTACGCAATAGAAATTAAGCTTGAT
>NZ_JAFGYW010000429.1:0-441 GCF_017491595.1 Pseudomonas sp. 51_B | reverse complement strand
GTCTACTACTTCACCGAGGAATTCTTCCGCGTCGTCGTCAACGCCGGCACTGCGGAGAAGGACATCGCGTGGTTCAACCAGCTCAACGAGCAAGGCGGCTTCGGCCTCACGATCGCGCCGCGCCGCGACTTCGCGATCGTCGCCGCCCAAGGCCCGAACGCGCGCGCGAAGGTGTGGGACACCGTCCCCTGCGCGCGCGCAGCGACGAGCGAGCTCAAGCCGTTCAACGCCGCGCAGGTCGCGGGCACGCCGTTCGGCGATCTCACCGTCGCGCGCACCGGCTACACCGGCGAGGACGGCTTCGAGATCATCGTCCCGGCGACGCACGTGGAAGCGCTGTGGAACGCGCTCGCCGAGCGCGGCGTGCGCCCGTGCGGGCTCGGCGCGCGCGACACGCTGCGGCTCGAGGCCGGCATGAACCTGTACGGCCAGGACATGGAC
>NZ_JAFGYW010000428.1:0-441 GCF_017491595.1 Pseudomonas sp. 51_B | reverse complement strand
GATTGCCTCTGACAGGCAGGTGGCTTGATGTCGTCTGGAAGGGAGCTTTCGCGAGCAGGCTCGCTCCCACATTTGGATCGGGTACATCAGTGGGGGATTGGTCGACTTGGAGGCTGCCATCGCTGGCAAGCCAGCTCCCACAGGGATTGAGTCCGGCCGGTAGATAGTGGTCGGCTGTCAGGCCGCCTTCGCGAGCAAGCTCGCTCCCACAGAAAAGCAAAACAGCGCAGCTGCCCCCGGCAAAGCCGCACCACTCAACAATGAGCGTTAGCTCGCGTGCTCTCCCACAGGGATTGAGTCCGGCCGGTGGATAATGGCCGGTTGTCAGGGCGTCATCGCGAGCAGGCTCACTCCTACAGTTGGACTGGGTACAACCACAAGAATCAGGTCGGCTGTCAGGCCGCCTTCGCGAGCAAGCTCTCTCCCACAGAAAAGCAAAGC
>NZ_JAFGYW010000427.1:0-441 GCF_017491595.1 Pseudomonas sp. 51_B | reverse complement strand
TCTCGCGATTTTGCGCAAGGCGAAGGCGGCGGTGGCGCATTGCCCGGTGCTTAGTGCATTGCGCGGCGCCGCCGCGCCAGTCCAGCGGATGATTGACGAGGGGCTTTCCGTTGCGCTCGGCCTAGACAATTATTTCGCAGACTGCTTCGACGCGATGCGCATGTACGTCTCGGTCGCACGCATGCGTGAGCGTGATGCCACGCTGTTCCGGTCTCGCGATGCACTCCGGGCGGCGACGCTAGACGCCGCACGCGCGCTGCACATGGACGACCAGATCGGGTCGATCGAGATCGGGAAAAAGGCAGATATTCAGCTCATCGACGTGACGCGCCCGGGGATCGTGCCCATTATCGATCCCGTAGGGACGCTCGTCTATCATGCTCATGCTGGCGATGTCAGCACCGTATTGATCGATGGGGTCGTGGTATTGCTCGACGGGCG
>NZ_JAFGYW010000043.1:0-14336 GCF_017491595.1 Pseudomonas sp. 51_B | reverse complement strand
ACTTTTTCCAGCAGCTCCTTGCCGAGATGGGATTCGGTTATCTTGCCTTTGAAAAAATCCAGGTAACCTTCCGCATCATCGCTCGCCCGACCGACGGCCTCCACGAATGCCGATTTGCCAACGGTGTTCACACTGCGGATATAAAAGTAATAATCATGGCCCGGTTTGATATTGATACTGGCGGCTATCCAGTACAGCGCCGTACCAAGATAACGCGTGCTGGTTTCAACCTGTCTGATATCCGCAATCTGCTTTTCCGAGAACCAGAACTCAAACTGTACCGTCGGGTCATAAACGGCAAGATGCGGCGTGGCGGTTATCTGAAAATAGCCCGGCGTCAGCTCAATCCTCGACGGTGCTGCCGGTGCGGCAATCCGGAACGATACCGACGCCGGATCGCCCTGCTGCCCCCACGCATTTACCGCCCGGACTGTCAGCCTGTAGTTCCCCAGCGCCAGTTGCGTGAAGCGGTATGTGGTTTCCGTCGTCCGGGCCGTGCTGACCAGCCGCTCACTGCCGTCGTCCGCTGTTACGGTCAGACGGAGCAGGAAACTCACGCCCTTCACCACCTTCGGTGTGTCCCATCGCGCCAGCACCTGATATTCCCCGCTGTCTGCAGTGACTTCTGCGGTCAGGTGCTGCACCGCTGGCGGCGTGACACCATTCACCGTGCCACTCTGTTCGCCGTCAAAGTGCGCCCCGTTATCCACGATGGCCTCTTTTTCCGGCACATGCTGCACGGCGGTGATGGCATACGTGCCGTCGTCGTTCTCACGGATACTCACGCAGCGGAACAGTCGCTGGCGCAGCGTCGGCAGCTTCAGCTCCCATACGCTGTATTCAGCAACACCGTCAGGAACACGGCTCACTTTTACCTTCACGCCGTCGGTGACGGACTGAACCTCCACGCTGACCGGATTGCCACTTCCGTCAACCAGGCTTATCAGCGCGGTACCGGAGGATGGCAGCGTGATTTCACGGTCGAGCGTCAGCGTCCGGGTCTGGCTGTTCACCGCCAGCACACGACCACCGGTGCTGATACCGGCATAGTCATCATCGCAGATTTCAATAACATCGCCCGGTACATGGCGAAGCCCTTCTGCGCCGACGCTGAAATCCACGGTCTGCGTTTCCAGCAGTTCTGTTTTAATCAGCCACAGCCCGGCGCGGTGTGCCTGCCCCCGGCTGGTACAGCCAAAGGCATCCATCTTCGTAACATTACGACCGTAACGGGCAATGGCCTGCGTATCTTCAACAAGCTCTGTCGCCGTCTCCCAGCCGTTGTTCGGGTCAATCCAGTTCACCTCAACGGCATTATGGCGGTCCTTCAGGGCGCTGAAGCTGTAGCGGAACGGCGCGCCATCATCCGGCATCACCACATTACTGCGGTTATAGGTCCACGTCTTATCCGACGGTCGGTCCTGCACGAACGTCAGCGTCTGCCCGTTCCATACCGGCATACAGCGCATCGCCGAGCAGAAATCGCTGAGCACATCCCACGCCTTACGCTGTGTGGTCAGGTACGCATTACAGGTGATGCGCGGCTCCGTGCCGCCAAAGCCGTCCGGCACTGACTGGTCGCAGTACTGGCCGATGACATACAGCGCCCATTTATCCACATCCGCCGCACCAAGACGTTTCCCCATGCCGTAGCGCGGATGGGTCAGCATATCCCACAGACACCAGGCCATGTTGTTGCTGTATGCCGGTTTAAACGTTCCGTCCCAGATACCGCTGTATTGCCGCGTCTGCGGGTTATAGTTCGACGGCACCTGCAGAATACGCCCGCGCAGATGATAATTACGGCTCACCTGCTGGCTGCCGAACTGCTCCGAGTCCACCTGCACGCCGACCAGTGCCGTGTTCGGGTAGCACTGTTTCACATCGATGATTTCAGTGTATGACGACCAGAGCGTTTTGTTCTGCAGCTGGTCTGTGGTGCTGTCCGGCGTCATCCTGCGCATCCGGATATTAAACGGGCGCGGCGGCAGGTTACCCATCACCACCGAGGCCAGATACTGCGAGGTGGTTTTGCCCTTAATGGTGATGTCTTTTTCCGTCACCCAGCCACCGTTACGTTGTATCTGAACCAGCAGGCGGACTTCCGACGGATTCCTGTCACCCTTTGAGGTGGTTTCCACCAGTGCCTGTACACCGAAGGTAAAGCGCAGACGGTCGATGTTTGCAGACGTAATGGTGCGGGTGATCGGCGTGTCATATTTCACTTCCGTACCCAGCACCGTCTCGGAGCCGGAGGATTCAAATCCCTCCGGCGGAGTCTGCTCCTGCTCACCAGCCCGGAACACCACCGTGACACCGGATATGTTGGTATTCCCCTCAGTGTCCAGCACCGGCGTACTGTTCAGCAGCACGCTTTTTAAGCCATCCACCGGACCTTCAATCGGCCCTTCGCTGATGGCATCGATCACACTCAGCAACTGCGTGGACTTCAGGTTGTCCTTCGCTTCGCGCGGGGTATGCCCCTTACTGCTTCCTTTACCCATTCCTCACGCTCCATAAATGACAAAACCGCCCGCAGGCGGTTTCACATAAAACATTTTGCATCAGCGACCAATCACCACAACCTGACCACCGTCCCCTTCGTCTGCCGTGCTGATCTCCTGAGAAACCACGCGTGACCCCACGCGCATTTCCCCGTACAGAACAGGCAGAACATTGCCCTGGGCAACCATGTTATCCAGTGAGGAGAAATAGGTGTTCTGCTTACCGTTATCCGTTGTCTGTATACGGGGAGTTCTGGCTTTCGGTGCCAGCATCTGCGCCACACCACCGAGCACCATACTGGCACCGAGAGAAAACAGGATGCCGGTCATACCACCGGCCCCAATGGCTGCCCCCCATGCTGCAAGGGTGGCTCCGGCGGTAAAGAATGATCCGGCAATGGCGGCAGCCCCCAGGACAATCTGGAATACGCCACCTGACTTGGCCCCGGCGACTCTGGGAACAATATGAATTACAGCGCCATCAGGCAGAGTCTCATGTAACTGCGCCGTTAACCCGGACGTGCTGACGTCCCGCCCGGCAATCCGTACCTGATACCAGCCGTCGCTCAGTTTCTGACGAAACGCCGGGAGCTGTGTGGCCAGTGCCCGGATGGCTTCAGCCCCCGTTTTCACACGAAGGTCGATGCGGCGACCAAATCGTTGTAAATCCCCGTAAAGGCAGATGCGCGCCATGCCCGGTGACGCCAGAGGGAGTGTGTGCGTCGCTGCCATTTGTCGGTGTACCTCTCTCGTTTGCTCAGTTGTTCAGGAATATGGTGCAGCAGCTCGCCGTCGCCGCAGTAAATTGCGGCGTGATTCGGCACTGATGAACCAAAACAGCACAGCAGCACATCGCCCGGCTGTGCCGCTGACAACGGCACCTGATACAGCCCCGTCGCCTCCAGATTATCCAGATAGAGATTCTGGCCGTTACGCCACCAGTCATCCTCACGATGAAAGTCCGGCATCTCAATCCCCGCCAGATGATAAGCATCCCGGAACAGTGTGTAACAGTCCGTCACACCGTGCTCAAAGCGCCGCCCGGTGAGATGCGGCACACAGCGGAACTTATGAATCGTCCCCCGGCAGACCAGCCACCACGGCAAATCACTCTGCACCTGCAGCCGCCGGTCGGCCTCACTCAGCCAGGGCAGACCACCGGGGTGGCTGTGGACCAGCGCCACAATCTCACCCTGCATTTCTGCCTGCAGCCAGTCTTCCGGCGACATACGGAAATACGCCTCCGGCTCACCGGAGATATTCACGCAGGGGAAATATCTTTCCCCCTCCGGCGTGCTTACCACGAAGCCGCACGACTCCGCTGGCGCACATCGCCGGGCGTGCGCCAGAATCGCTGATTCTGTCTGTGTCATGGGATTTACTGCGAAAGTTTGTTAATGGAAAGGAAGCCGCCAAAGTTGCCGACGTTATTGCGGAACTTACAACCGCTCAGGCATTTGCTGCATTTATCCTTCGTGATATCGGACGTTGGCTGGTCATATTCATCCGCGACAGCCGGACCGCTATAACCGCACTCGTCACCGCGATAGGTCCAGGTGCAGGTGTTGGCCAGCATGATACGTCCCGGAAAAACAGCGCCATCCGTTTCCGTCGGCGTGGACAGTACAAAGGAGGCACTCACCGCGCTCAGTTCGCTGCACTGCTCAATGCGCCAGCGGCTGATCACCTCCTGCTCCGGATCGGCGTAACTGTTTCCGTTGACGAAGTTCACCGCATCCAGAAAACGGGCGTAAACCTTACGCCGGACCACCGTTCCGCCGACCAGACTCTGCATATCTTCCGCCATCCCGGTGACCATACCGTACAGGTTAGAAACCGTCAGCGTGGGGCGCGTACTGGTGCCTTTGCCATTCAGTTCAAAACCGCTCCCCTGAATGGGATACGGCTGATACTGTCGCCCCTGCCAGGTGACCGGCTCACCTTTTTCGTTCTGCTCATTACAGAAAAAATAACGTTCTCCACCGACCTCTGTCAGGTCGATTTCCCAGAGCACCACGCTGGCCGACTGCTCCGCACGGGTGCATTCATTCAGTGTTTCCTGCCGGATATCCTGCATCAGTTCACCACCTGTTCAAACTCTGCGCTGAACTCAACACGCAGCATACTGACCCGCGACGACCATTTTGCGCAGGTCACCTTTATCTGCCGCCACTCATAAGGCGGCGTCCACAGAAAGGATTTCCAGCCCCCGTGCTCTTCCAGAAACGACTCCAGTACCGTGGCCTCCTCACGGGGGACAGAAAGCGTCACGCTGTACGTTTTCAGGTTGGCATTCAGCCCGGCAGGCGCTCGCTGAGAATAGCCATCACCAAAGCGCACCTTTCTTACAGAAGGGACCGAAGCCACATCCATACCGGGTTTCACTTTCCAGCGGAAGGTCTTCATCGTCCACCTCCGGAGAACAGGCCACCATCACGCATCTGTGTCTGAATTTCATCACGGGCACCCTTGCGGGCCATGTCATACACCGCCTTCAGAGCAGCCGGACCTATCTGCCCGTTCGTGCCGTCGTTGTTAATCACCACATGGTTATTCTGCTCAAACGTCCCGGACGCCTGCGACCGGCTGTCTGCCATGCTGCCCGGTGTACCGACATAACCGCCGGTGGCATAGCCGCGCATCAGCCGGTAAAGATTCCCCACGCCAATCCGGCTGGTTGCCTCCTTCGTGAAGACAAACTCACCACGGTGAACAATCCCCGCTGGCTCATATTTGCCGCCGGTTCCCGTAAATCCTCCGGTTGCAAAATGGAATTTCGCCGCAGCGGCCTGAATGGCTGTACCGCCTGACGCGGATGCGCCGCCACCAACAGCCCCGCCAATGGCGCTGCCGATACTCCCGACAATCCCCACCATTGCCTGCTTAAGCAGAATTTCTGTCATCATGGACAGCACGGAACGGGTGAAGCTGCGCCAGTTCTGCTCACTGCCGGTCAGCATCGCCGCCATATTCTGTGCAATACCATCAAAGGTCTGCGTGGCTGCACTTTTTACCTGCGACATACTGTCCGTGGCGCTCTCTTCCCACTCACTCCAGCCGGACTTCAGGCCTGCCATCCAGTTCCCGCGAAGCTGGTCTTCAGCCGCCCAGGTCTTTTTCTGCTCTGACATGACGTTATTCAGCGCCAGCGGATTATCGCCATACTGTTCCTTCAGGCGCTGTTCCGTGGCTTCCCGTTCTGCCTGCCGGTCAGTCAGCCCCCGGCTTTTCGCATCAATGGCGGCCCGTTTTGCCCGTTGCTGCTGTGCGAATTTATCCGCCTGCTGCGCCAGCGCGTTCAGGCGCTCCTGATACGTAACCTTGTCGCCAAGTGCAGCCAGCTGGCGTTTGTACTCCAGCGTCTCATCTTTATGCGCCAGCAGGGATTTCTCCTGTGCAGACAGCTGGCGACGTTGCGCCGCCTCCTCCAGTACCGCGAACTGACTCTCCGCCTTCCACAAATCCCGGCGCTGCTGGCTGATTTTCTCATTTGCTCCGGCATGCTTCTCCAGCGTCCGGAGTTCTGCCTGAAGCGTCAGCAGGGCAGCATGAGCACTGTCTTCCTGACGATCGCCCGCAGACACCTTCACGCTGGACTGTTTCGGCTTTTTCAGCGTCGCTTCATAATCCTTTTTCGCCGCCGCCATCAGCGTGTTGTAATCCGCCTGCAGGATTTTCCCGTCTTTCAGTGCCTTGTTCAGTTCTTCCTGACGGGCGGTATATTTCTCCAGCGGCGTCTGCAGCCGTTCGTAAGCCTTCTGCGCCTCTTCGGTATATTTCAGCCGTGACGCTTCGGTATCGCTCTGCTGCTGCGCATTTTTGTCCTGTTGAGTCTGCTGCTCAGCCTTCTTTCGGGCGGCTTCAAGCGCAAGACGGGCCTTTTCACGATCATCCCAGTAACGCGCCCGCGCTTCATCGTTAACAAAATAATCATCCTTGCGCAGATTCCAGATGTCGTCTGCTTTCTTATACGCAGCCTCTGCCTTAATCAGCATCTCCTGCGCGGTATCAGGACGACCAATATCCAGCACCGCATCCCACATGGATTTGAATGCCCGCGCAGTCCTGTCTGCCCAGGTCTCCAGCGTGCCCATGTTCTCTTTCAGGCGGCGGGTCTGGTCATCAAACCCTTTCGTTGCGGCCTCGTTCGCCGCCTGCAATGCCCCGGCTTCATCGCCGGAACGCTGCAACTGAGCAACATACGCAATCTGCTCCGCCGACACGTTATGGAACTGGCGAGCCATCGCCGTCAGCCCCGACGTCGGGTCTGTGGTCAGCTTCCCGAAGGCTTCAGCGACCTTGTCCACCTCCACGCCGGATGCAGAGGAGAAACGCGCCACACTCTGGCTGATGGACGCAATCTGAGCCTCACCGCTTACCCCCGCCTTAACCAGTGCGCTGAGTGACTCGCTGGTCTGGTTAAACGTCAGCCCTGCCGCCTGCCCGGCTCTGGACAGGACCAGCATACGATCTGCCGTCAGTCCCGCCTGATTGCCGGAAAGGACCAGCGTTTTGTTGAAATCGGACAGGGTTGAGTTGCCCTGATACCAGGCATACGCCAGCGCACCGGTCGCCACCGCCAGCGAGGTGGCCCCCACCATCGGCAGGGTGATCGCACCGGCAAGCCCCCTGAACATGGGGATCATCCCGCCGAAGGAGTCCTTCACCTGCCCCCCCTGTTGCAGCAGGATCAGCCACGGACTTTGCCCGCCTGCAAGCTGCGTGGCCACGTCGGTGAACTGTGCAGGCAGCATACGCATGGCGGCTTTATACTGCCCGACGGAAATCCCCGCTTTCTGTGCAGCCAGCGCCTGTCGGCTCAGCGACTGTTCAACGACTGCCGCTGTTTTTTTCGCATCACTTTCCGTACCAGAAAAATGACGCCTGACTCTGGCCATCTGCTCGTCAAATCTGGCCGCATCCAGACTCAAATCAACGACCAGATCGCCTACCGGTTCAGCCATACCGGACTCCTCCTGCGATCCCTTCTGATACTGTCATCAGCATTACGTCATCCTCCGTCATGTCCGCCACATCCGGGGAAGCGGGGATAACTTCATTCCCGTCCGGGCCAAAGCGGACACCTCCGGCAAGCCCTGCCGCTTTCTGCATCAGCACATCATCTTCAGGCTCTTCGTCAGCCTCGCGCCGGTTCAGCAGACTGAAATCCAGCGGATGCATATCCGGATCGCTGAAAAACAGGCTGAGCACGGTGTACGTCAGCCCGGAAAAGTGCATATCCAGCAGAACATCATGAAAATAATGGGTACTGTAAAAGCGGTGCCAGTCGGCATACTCCGTGGATGACATCCCGGCAAGCATGGCACGCCAGTCGGGTCGCCCCATCTCACGCGCCAGTTTCAGGGCAAAACTCAGCTCACCGTCGAACACTTTCCCGCAGAAACAGGCTCTGCGGGCCCGGCGTCCTCTGTCTGTTCAGGGGCATTATTCACCACAAACTCATACATACCAGACAGCCGGTACACCACGTTTTCAGCATGAGAAATTGCCTCCGTGGGCCAGGTGGTAAGCACTTCCTGCTCAATCTGTTTAACGGCTTCATTCATGGACGGCATCTGCGTCTTCTGCGGATGGTTATGCCACAGGGACATCGCCACCAGAAACGCGCCGGTTCTGATGGCGTCTTCCACAGTAAACTTCCGGTTGCTGTCTGACTCCGCCTGTTCTGCCTGCCGTTTCATCAGGGCGAGATGCTCAATGCGCTGCAGGGCTGACAGTTCAGAAAGCGTGACGGTCACACCGTTATGTTCAAATGATTCGGTTTTCAGGAACATCGCTGACTCTCCGGATTAACTGGCGGTGACGGTAATTTCTGCAACCGCAGCAAACTCACCATTACCGGATACAACCGGAATGTTGACCTTGCCTGCAGCAACGCCGTTCACGGTGATGGTCATACCACTGACCGACACGGTGGCTTTTGTTTTATCCGCAGACACCGCACGAAAGCTCTTGTCGGTTACGCCCTCCGGCTGGAAGGCCACGGTCAGCGTGGTGCTCTGCCCTTTCACCACCGAGGTGCTGGCAGGCGTCACGGTCATGCCGGTTGCCGCTGTTACCGTGCTGCGATCTTCTGCCATCGACGGACGTCCCACATTGGTGACTTTCACCGTGCGGGTGATCACTTCCTTCGCCGTCACCGCCTTACCGATACTGCTGACCCAGCCACGGAACACATCGACCGTGCCGTTCGGGAAGCGGATTTTATAGGCACGGGTATCGCCTTCATTAAACCACGCCAGCAGCGCCTGCTGCCCCTGCTCTCCGGGCATCCACGCCAGCGTGAAGCTGGTATCTCCGGCAGATTTCTGCCCCTGCCCGGTCGCAGTCCAGTCTGCATCTTCATCATCGAGATAGCTGTCGTCATAGGACTCAGCGGTCAGTTCGCCGGGCGTCAGGTCTTTAACTTTTGCCAGACGCGACCAGTCAACGTCTGAAAGCGGATTCGCGTAAGGGTCACCGCTCCCCTTATAAACCCACAGGGTGGTCCCGGCACCTTTCACCGGCATTGTAGGATTTGGTACAGGCATAGCGTCCTCACATTTCATAGGTAATGACATAAGTCAGATCGGCTGAACTCCACAAGCCCGCATCATCGTCGCGCCGGTAGTCATAGCCGCTGGCCACCATACTGGTGATCAAATCTGACAGTGCCGGGATATCGCTCATCACCGGATAAATCCGGGACTCCATCCACGCATCCAGCTCTGAATCCGGCACCTGAGCAGGCAGGAAAACTTCGATATGCAGCTCCGCCTGCCAGGTATCGCTGTCCAGCTCTTCGCCCGTGTATTCAGCGCCGGTGAGATAAACGGCAACTGCCGGAAAATCCGCCTCATCAAAAACAGCGGGGCGACCATCAAAAAACGTCGCCCCGGTGTCATGCTTCTCCAGTGCATCCAGTACGGCTGCACGGAGTTCAGTATGTTTCATCGCTTTATTACCATCCTCAGTTGATGCTGCAGCGCATAGCCCAGCTCTTTCGGAAGACGTTCACGCCGTATCCGCTCAATATTTTGTTTAAACGCCGTGGTCAGCGGCACCGCCATCGGGATTTTCACCACATCAATGGGGTAACGGTTTTTCCCAGCCACACGCTGCATGACATGCCACCGGCCATTTTTCAGTTGCTGAATAAACGCGCCGGGAATACGACGGTTACCCACCACAAGCACGCTGCCGCCACCTTTCAGGGATGAACGCTGCCCCTTTTTACGACGCCTGCGGCGCGAAAGGACAACCCGCGCATTACCCAGCTTGATTACGGGCAAATCCCCCCGGTTAACTTTGATTCTGGCCTGCGGATTTTTGACCGTGGCCCTTTTCAGCCTGGCCCTTTCCTTTACCAGTTTCCGGCGTACCTTTGTCTCACGGGCAACCTGTGACGCCGACTGCGATATCGCGGATGAAGCAACGCGGTTAATGGCCATTGCGGCGGCACCAGGCACCGCCGTTTTGCTGATACGGCTGAGGTTTTCAACGGCCTGCTCAAGACCTTTTATGGCCATACATCCCCCTTTCAGCGGCGACGGTTAACGGCAGGCGGTACGCCCCGTCCAAGCCAGAGATGACAACTTCCGCCATCATCCGGCGAAACCCGATCTACCCAGAAATTTTCCTCACCGATGGTCAGCGTGTCTCCACGCCGCAGCTGCCGCACCTCATCAGTCCGGACAAACAGGGACGGGCTGGAGCCTTCAACGCGCACGCCCTGTCCGGCATAGCTGATATTTTCAGGGTCATCAAAAACACCACGTATCACCGCACCTGACTGCTCACCGGATGTAATGGTGGCTGACGTTCCCATGTACCCGCGTATCGTTTCATCGGCGCGGGCAATGGCAGCATCGAACAGGTTATCGAAATCAGCCACAGCGCCTCCCGTTATTGCATTCTGGCCAGGCCGCGCTCTGTCATTTCGGCTGCCACACCGGCAGAGACACGAAACGCCGTTCCCGGCAGCACAAATGCCACAGGTTCATCCCGCGTGGCGTGAAGTGCATCAGTATGCAGCTTCACCAGTGCCACGACCGTGACCAGTTCAGACGTATCCAGAATCACGGTATCCGGCTGCGCTGATCCCACCTCATTTTCATGTCCGGTCAGCACATTTTCCCGGCTGAGAGGGGTGTCCTGACCGGCAGTTTCATCCGTGTCATCAAGCTCCTCTTTCAGCTCTGCCACACGGAGCGCCAGTTCTTCTTTCGTCCCCGTCAGGCTGACATCACGGTTCAGTTGTTCACCCAGCGAGCGGAGACGGGCAATCAGTTCATCTTTCGTCATGGACTCCTCCACAGAGAAACAATGGCCCCGAAGGGCCATGATTACGCCAGTTGTACGGACACGAACTCATCAGGGTCAGCCAGCAGCATCAGCGGTGCTGACTGAATCATGGTGAACTCACGCGCCGGATCGCCGGTGGTCACCCAGTTTTTCGGGTAACGGGCAGAGGCGTTAATGCCTTCGCGCTGTGCGTCCGCATCCTGAATGCAGCCATAGGTGCGCAGACCGCGTGCCTGAGTGTTCCCCAGCACCATCGTGTTGTCCGGCAGGAAGTTCTTTTTGACGCCGTTTTCCACGTACTGTCCGGAATACACGACGATGGCCACATCGCCATACATCCCCTTATAGGACACCGCTTTGCCCAGGTCTTTCACCGCTGTCTCCAGCTCGGAATTAGAGCCACGACGGGTATCCAGCTTCTCCTTGACGGCTTTGAAGGAACGGAACAGCGCCCAGCCTTTCGGATCGAACACGATGATATTCACCACACCGCTGGCGTTCAGCGCGTAGGCTTCGATATCGTCGGTCGGGTCATACGTGGACTTGTCACGCTTGCTCCACTCCGTGCCGCCGGACTGCGTGATGTTATTCTCCTCACTGCGGCCCATATCCACCTCAACCGGATCGAAGGCTTCACCGGTCATGGTGTATTTGCCCTTAAGCACGGCAGAAACTGCCTGCATCTCTTCGACCTGAGCAATGGCCAGCTCTTCGTCACGCATGTTCTGCATGATGATGCGACGGCGGCGGTAAGCCGGGTCCGCCAGATTCTGCGGATCTTCATCCGGCAGGCGACGCAGGGTCATCTGCGGATTCACTTCATGCTTCGGCTTGACATATCCCGGCGTAAATTCAGAGGTGGAGCCGCCACGGGAACGGATAACCTCACCGGAAACAATCGGCGAAACGTACAGCGCCATGTTTACCAGTCCCGGAATTTGTGAGAGATAGACTTTCTCCGTGGTGAAGGGATAGCTCTCACGGAAAAAGAGACGCAGAAACAGCGGATCAAACTTAAATTTCTGCTCATTTGCCGCCAGCAGTTGGGCGGTTGTGTACATCGACATAAAAAAATCCCGTAAAAAAAGCCGCACAGGCGGCCTTTAGTGATGAAGGGTAAAGTTAAACGATGCTGATTGCCGTTCCGGCAAACGCGGTCCGTTTTTTCGTCTCGTCGCTGGCAGCCTCCGGCCAGAGCACATCCTCATAACGGAACGTGCCGGACTTGTAGAACGTCAGCGTGGTGCTGGTCTGGTCAGCAGCAACCGCAAGAATGCCAACGGCAGCACCGTCGGTGGTGCCATCCCACGCAACCAGCTTACGGCTGGAGGTGTCCAGCATCAGCGGGGTCATTGCAGGCGCTTTCGCACTCAATCCGCCGGGCGCGGTTGCGGTATGAGCCGGGTCACTGTTGCCCTGCGGCTGGTAATGGGTAAAGGTTTCTTTGCTCGTCATAAACATCCCTTACACTGGTGTGTTCAGCAAATCGTTAACGGCATCAGATGCCGGGTTACCTGCAGCCAGCGGTGCCGGTGCCCCCTGCATCAGACGATCCAGCGCAGTGTCACTGCGCGCCTGTGCACTCTGTGGTGCTGCGGCCAGAATGCGGCGGGCCGTTTTCACGGTCATACCGGGGGTTTCTGCCAGCACGCGTGCCTGTTCTTCGCGTCCGTGAGCCTCCTCACAGTTGAGGATCCCCATAATGCGGCTGTTTTCTGCCGCAACCGCTGCGGTGATCTGCGCGTTCACGTCCGGCTGCGCCGCGCTGGCGTTCTCGCCCTCCGTCGCTGGCACCACGTCAGTAACGTCAGCCTGCGAAGCAGTGGCTGAAACAGTTGTTGATTGAGTCTCTTTGGTCATTCGCCCTCCTGAGAGACGGGATTTACGTGCATCCAGTGCATCACGCATGACGGTGATCGCATCGGTGCTGTTAACAAGTTCATCAGCCAGTCCGGCATCAATGGCCTCCTGACCGCTGTACACTGCAGCCTCGGTATCCAGCACAACCTGCACGGACAGGCCGGTATATGCCGACACCTTCTGCGCAAACATCTGGCGGGTTGCGTCCATCCGGGACTGCAGTGTCTCCCGGACGTCATCCGGAAGATGGCTGTAGGGGTTGCCATCCACCTTATGGCTGCCGCTGTAAATCAGCGTGATTTCCACACCCTGTTTCTCCAGCGCAGCACCGTAATTACTGTGAGCCATCATGACGCCGATGGAGCCTGTCCGGGCGGTCTGCGTGACCAGACGCCGGGAGGCGGCACTGGCAAGCAACTGACCTGCACTGCAGTTCATGTCGTTGGCAAGCGCCCATACCGGTTTTATGTCACGCACACGGGCGATGATGTCAGCGCAGTCAAATGCCCCCGCCACCATCCCGCCGGGCGTGTCCATATCGAGCAGAATGCCGTCCACCATCGGATCGCTGGCAGCCTGTTGCAGACGGGCGATAATGCCGTTGTAACCGGTCATCCCCGAGTACGGCTGCAGCGCCCGCGTCCGGCTGACCAGCGTGCCGGACACCGGCAGCACGGCGATGCCGTTCATGACCTGATAACTGCGGGCCTGTCGTGGTCCGTCATCATCACCGGATAATGCCAGCGTCGCGAGTGCCTCCTGGGCAGTCAGGCTGTCGCCGGACACCGCATCCGTCAGGCTGCTGATCCCAAGCTGGCCTGCAAGCGCACAAAAGAAAACCCGCGCATAGGCGGGTTCAAGCATCAGCGGCTCATTAAAGGCCATGCTGGCAATATGCGGGAGATTACGCAGCTCTGCTGTCACTCTTCTCCTCCTCTGTTGATTGTCGCAGCCCGGATTCAAATGCTGCAGCCGCCCAGGCGGGCGGTTTAAGACCGGCTGCACGGCGCTCCATCGTTTCACGGACCTGCTGGGCAAAAATTTCCTGATAGTCGTCACCGCGTTTTGCGCACTCTTTCTCGTAGGTACTCAGTCCGGCTTCTATCAGCATCACCGCTTCCTGAACTTCTTTCAGACCATCGATGGCCATACGACCGGAGCCTATCCAGTCGCAGTTCCCCCAGGCACTGCGGGCTTCCTGAAAACTGAAGCGCGCTTTTGAAGGTAACGTCACCACGCGGCGAACGATGGCCTCTTCCAGCCAGCACAGAAACATCTGGCTCGCCTGACGGGATGCGACGAATTTTCGCCGCCCCATAAAGTACGCCCACGACTCGTTCGCACTGGCCCGTGCCGTGGAGTAGCTCATCTGGGCGTAATTCCGGGAAAGCTGCTCATACGAGACACCCAGCCCGGCAGCGATATACCGCAGCAGTGACTGCTCAAACACGGAGTAGCCGTTATCCGTATCCTGAGCCGTCTGCAGGTTCAGTGAGTCACCCGGCATCAGGTGCGGTACTTTTGCGCCTCCCAGCCGGACCGGCGCTGCGGCGTAATACGCGGCAATTTCACCAATCCAGCCGGTCAGCCTTTCCCGCTGCTCCTGACTGTTCGCGCCCAGAATAAAATCCATCGCTGACTGCGTATCCAGCTCACTCTCAATGGTGG
>NZ_JAFGYW010000426.1:0-441 GCF_017491595.1 Pseudomonas sp. 51_B | reverse complement strand
ATACAGCACCGCGCTGGCGATTTCCTCGACCTTGCCAATGCGCCCGACCGGGTGCATGGCGTTGGCGAATTCGCCCTTCTTCGGGTCGGCTTCGTAGGCACGGCGGAACATGTCCGTATCGATCACTGCCGGGCACACTGCGTTGACGCGGATTTTCTTTTTCGCGTATTCGATCGCCGCCGACTTGGTCAGGCCGATCACCGCATGTTTCGACGCCGCGTAGATGCTCATCTTCGGCGCCGCACCCAGCCCGGCCACCGACGCCGTGTTGACGATCGCGCCACCGCCCTGCGCCAACAACAGCGGCAATTGATACTTCATGCACAGCCAGACGCCTTTGACGTTGACGCCCATGATCGCGTCGAACTCGTCCAGCGTACCGTCGGCCAGTTTGCCCTTCTCGATTTCGATCCCGGCGTTGTTGAAGGCATAGTCGAGACG
>NZ_JAFGYW010000425.1:0-441 GCF_017491595.1 Pseudomonas sp. 51_B | reverse complement strand
ATCGTGCACCACAACGGCGGCTATGAAGTGATTCCCCGTGAAGCGGCGCTGAAGATCCAGGAGCGCGACCCGCAGCGCATTGTCCAGCTCAACGTGCAGACCGAAGAGGTCAACGCTGAGGACGATCCGTACGCGGCGTACCAGATCCCTGACGATCTGATGTGGTAAATCCACGGCTGTAACAACGACGAACCCCGCTCATGGCGGGGTTTGTCGTTTTCAAATGCTGTGTTGTTTCAGGCGGACTTCAGTTCTCGTTGCTGTTCCTGCACTTCCAGTTCGGCCTTGTAGTTATGGGCATCTATTTCGTTGTGGAACATGCCGACCAGCAAGTCTTGTTGATGCACATCCCAGATACGGATGCCGGCGGCCAGGCCTTCGTGGGACATGTGTGAATCGTCGCGTTCAGTTACTTTTACAGTCATCTGCTAGCTCCAAATC
>NZ_JAFGYW010000424.1:0-441 GCF_017491595.1 Pseudomonas sp. 51_B | reverse complement strand
AACGGTGACATCGCTGACCGGCGCGGGCACCTTGCTCGCCGGGACCGCTGAAGCCGGCAGCACCGTGACTGTGCTGTCCGCCACCGGCACCGTGCTCGGCACAGCGGTGGCATTGGGCGACGGCACCTACACCGTCACGCTGAATCCGGCCCAGGCCAACGGTCAGTTGTTGTCGGTGATCGCGACGGACGAGGCGCAAAACGCATCGCCAGCGCTGCTCTACCCGGCGGCTGATACTACCGCTCCAGATGCCGTCACCGGTCTGACCATCAGCGGCGATCTGAGCCAGCTCGCCGGTCGTGGCGAAGCCGGCGCGAGTGTCGAGGTGACCGATGCGCTGGGCAACATTGTCGGCAGCGGCACAGTGGCCGCCAACGGCACATTCCTGATCGATCTGGCCCCAGGCATCACCACCGGCCAAGTGCTGACAGTGAATCAAAC
>NZ_JAFGYW010000423.1:0-442 GCF_017491595.1 Pseudomonas sp. 51_B | reverse complement strand
GATCGTGAGCGACGGCCTTGCCGCTCGATACGGGAGTACGCCGACCACACCGATCTGCTCGGTCGACGAGCCGTCAGACACCGACGACCACGCGCCTGCGGTCCATTTCGATGCGTGCGGATATTGCGATCTGCTCGCCGATCGCACGCCGGCGCCGCCGTCCGCGATACCGCAACTGCGCATGGCCGAAAGCTACGGCATCGTTCACTTCAGTTACGCTTACGTACGTCTCTCGAGACGTACGCTGGGCAGTACGCCCCGGGATTCACCGCACTTCATCTGAAGCGACTATTTCGTGCCAGGTAGCGAGGCTCCGCCGAATCGCGCGGAACGCCTTGGGTGGCGCTTGCACACTGGACGCGCGGCATCGTGCATCAGCGACACGCGAATCGCACGTGCGCGTCCCTGCCAGATGAAAGTTGAACGACATGCGGATCGAATC
>NZ_JAFGYW010000422.1:0-442 GCF_017491595.1 Pseudomonas sp. 51_B | reverse complement strand
GAGCTGTTCCGTTCGCCGCAGCATCCGTACACTCGGGAATTGCTCGGCGCGGAGCCCAGCGGCGGCCCGGCGAGCAATGAAATCGGCGCGCCGCTGCTCGAAGTCGAGGACCTCAAAGTCTGGTTCCCGATCAAGAAAGGCCTGCTCAAGCGCACGGTGGATTACGTCAAGGCAGTGGACGGCATCAATTTCAGCCTGCCGCAGGGGCAGACCCTGGGGATCGTCGGCGAAAGCGGTTCCGGCAAATCCACCCTTGGTCTGGCGATTTTGCGGCTGATCGGCAGCAAAGGCGCGATCCGCTTTGAAGGCAAGCAGCTAGACTGCCTGACGCAGAGTGAGGTTCGCCCGCTGCGGCGGGAGATGCAGGTGGTGTTTCAGGACCCGTTTGGCAGCCTGAGCCCGCGCATGTGCGTCAATGACATCGTTGGCGAAGGCCTGCGGA
>NZ_JAFGYW010000421.1:0-442 GCF_017491595.1 Pseudomonas sp. 51_B | reverse complement strand
ACCCTATGTCGATCATCGCCGGCATGACGCCAACGCAAATCGGGCAACTATCCACCCAACAAATAACGGACTTAAAGGCGTCGGACTTCAAGGCCATGAAGGCCGAACAGCTTGCCGCCCTCACCAAAGACCAGATCGGCGCCATCGAAACCCGTGACCTTGTCACCTTCAGCGCCAAGGCCATGGCCGCCCTGGATGCCGATGAGCTGGCCGACGGCCTTACCAGCGACCAGATCACCAACCTGACCGCCACCCAGCTCAAAGGCTTGAGTGAAGCCCAGATGGCAAAGCTGGGCGGCGACTTCGTGAAGGAACTCAGTCCCACCCAGATCAAGGCCATGACCCCGGCGCAGTTGAACCAGCTGACCGAGGCCGAAGTCACCGCCTTGGGCGACAAAATCAAGGACTGGTCAGCCGCGCAGCTCAAAGGACTGGGCGACAA
>NZ_JAFGYW010000420.1:0-442 GCF_017491595.1 Pseudomonas sp. 51_B | reverse complement strand
CCGCTGGCCGTGCCGTATGTGGAAGAGCAACTGGGCGACGGCCGCTTCAATCTCAGCAGCGAAGCCAACAACCAGCGCATCGAATTGTGGGTCGCGCCACAGCGCTGCGTCGACAGCAGCACCGGCAGCGTGCAGCACATGAGCGCCGAGTTGCGCATCGACGGGCAGGTCCAGCGCGGCTGCGGCTATTTCGGCGGCGCACGCAACGACTGATCGTTTTTCCCCCACGGATCCGCTCGCGGCGGCTTATAATCGCCGCCTTCAAACGCCCTGGCGCAGTTGTGCGCCCCGCGAATCCGGATCCCCGCCATGTTACGAATCACTGAACTCAAGCTGCCAATCGACCATCCCGAAGAAGACCTGCGCACCGCCATCGTGCAACGCCTGGGCATCGCCAGCGATGATCTGCTCGATTTCACCTTGTTCAAGCGCAGCTATGACG
>NZ_JAFGYW010000419.1:0-443 GCF_017491595.1 Pseudomonas sp. 51_B | reverse complement strand
ATCGGACGGCGTGCCCGACAGCAGCGCGAGGCCCGCGTCGTACGCTTTCTCGTCGAGCAGCAGCGAGGCGAGGCGAAGCTTCGCGATCTGCTTGTACTCGTCATCCTTCGCATGATCCGCGGCCCACTGCAGTTGCGCCTTCGCGCCCGCCGCATCGCCCGCGCCGTACAGCGCCTTCGCCGCCTCGAGCGCCGTCATCTGCGCATATGCGGTGCCGCCGAATTTGTCTTCCATGTCGGATGCGACGCGCGAGATCTTCGCCTTGTCGTTCGACCGGACGGCCTGCTGCGCCTTCTCGTAGAGCACGGCCGCCTGCGTCGCCTGGCGGCGCTGCCAGTAGTTCCAGCCGTTCCACGCGGCCGCGGCGGCGAGAACGGCGATCGCGACCCAGTTCGTCAGATTGCCCCACCGGGCCCACCACGCCTTCAGGCTTTCAATCGATT
>NZ_JAFGYW010000418.1:0-443 GCF_017491595.1 Pseudomonas sp. 51_B | reverse complement strand
ACATGATGTCGCGCCGGGCGAAGCAGAAGAAGGTTGCTCAGCAGGCGTAATTGCTGAGAACACAAAAAACCGCCTGGGCTGGTTGAGCTCAGGCGGTTTTTTTATTCACCTTTTGCTGAGTTATCGAGAGCGCGCTGCTGCTGAGCGCTCTCATGAGGGAAGGACCTTGTTGGTCTTCAATGCGCAGCAATGTGCCGCACTGGGTGCTTCTCTGTCTTCTCAACCGGCGTCGTCTGCACCGGATGATGGCGTCGCGAAATCCGCAGCACGCCCCACAACATGGCAGTCGCCACGGCCAGCCAGCCGGCTATCAACATCACGATGGTCATGGTCAGGCTCATTGGTGCCTCCTCTTCGCCCTGCATCGGGCGCCCGCTTTTCGCAATTCGCTCTATTTCAGTGACAGTCTAGTCAATGGGGTGTTTCAAGCTATTGACCAAAGG
>NZ_JAFGYW010000417.1:0-443 GCF_017491595.1 Pseudomonas sp. 51_B | reverse complement strand
GATCGGTATGGGCGCGGTCGCTCCGTGCCAAAGCGAGGCCGCCGAGGCGCAGGTCAGCGGTCGCTGCGCCGCGCTCAATCTGCAACTGTGCAAACGCTCGCTGTACGGCGCCAACATCCAGACCCTGGCCAGCCCGGTCACCGGTGGTGGCGTGACGGTCAGCCGCTTCCAGCAGTTGTTCCTGATCTCGATCAAGCAAGGCAAACAGCAGCCGGCCGAATGGGCGCAACTGGCGTGGGGGGTGATCAGCGAACAAGGTGAAGTGCTGGTCGACAATGGCCAACCGCTGCTCACCGCTGAAGCCAATATCGCTGCGTTGACCGCACAGGCGCAGGTGTTTGCCGAGCAAACGCTGCCTGTGCTGAGGGCGCTTAAAATCGCTTGATTGCAAACGAACCAAGGTGGGAGCAAGCCTGCTCGCGAAAGCGCTGTATCAGGCACAT
>NZ_JAFGYW010000042.1:0-16117 GCF_017491595.1 Pseudomonas sp. 51_B | reverse complement strand
TCTTCAAAGGCTACCGTCCACAGTTCTACTTCCGTACCACTGACGTGACCGGTAACTGCGAACTGCCGGAAGGCGTTGAAATGGTAATGCCAGGTGACAACATTCAGATGACTGTTACCCTGATCAAGACCATCGCAATGGAAGACGGTCTGCGCTTCGCTATCCGTGAAGGCGGTCGTACCGTCGGCGCCGGCGTCGTAGCAAAAATTATTGAATAAGTAGTTGATTTACTTGATCAGGCCGGTATAATGGCCGGCCTGATACAGCGTTACAGGTCAGTAGCTCAATTGGCAGAGCGACGGTCTCCAAAACCGTAGGTTGGGGGTTCGATTCCCTCCTGACCTGCCATTTCACCTCGGTGTGATGGCTTTCTTCTTACAGGATCCTCCTTGATGACTCCCAAAACTGAAGCCCAAGAATCGCGTTTTGATCTGTTCAAGTGGCTGGCTGTAGTGGCTTTGGTGGTTGTCGGTGTCGTGGGTAACCAATACTACTCCGCTTCTCCGATTCTGTACCGCGTTCTCGTACTTCTCGCCCTGGCTGCTGTCGCAGGCTTCGTAGCTCTGCAGACTGCGAAGGGTAAGTCGTTCTTTGCGCTGGCGAAGGAAGCTCGTACCGAGATCCGTAAAGTCGTGTGGCCGACCCGCCAGGAAACCACCCAGACCACACTGATTGTTGTGGCTGTTGTGCTGGTTATGGCACTGCTGCTGTGGGGGCTTGATTCCCTGCTCGGCTGGGCGGTCTCCCTGATCGTTGGCTAAAGGTGTCCCGTGGCTAAGCGTTGGTATGTTGTGCATGCTTACTCGGGTTACGAGAAGCATGTAATGCGCTCCCTGATCGAGCGTGTGAAGCTGGCTGGCATGGAAGACGGTTTCGGTGAGATCCTGGTCCCGACCGAAGAAGTCGTAGAAATGCGCAACGGCCAGAAGCGCAAAAGTGAGCGTAAATTCTTCCCTGGGTACGTTTTGGTCCAGATGGAGATGAACGAAGGGACTTGGCACTTGGTCAAGGATACCCCTCGTGTGATGGGCTTTATCGGTGGGACTGCAGACAAACCTGCACCGATTACCGATAAAGAAGCTGAAGCTATCCTGCGTCGCGTTGCCGATGGTAGTGACAAGCCGAAGCCTAAGACGCTGTTCGAGCCAGGTGAAGTGGTTCGAGTCATTGATGGTCCGTTTGCTGACTTCAATGGTAGTGTCGAAGAGGTTAACTACGAGAAGAGCCGCTTGCAGGTTGCAGTGCTCATTTTCGGTCGCTCTACTCCGGTAGAGCTCGAGTTCAGCCAGGTCGAAAAGGTCTAGGCGGACGAAGCATCCCATACCCCGCAGTCTTATGTGCTGCGGGGTTTTGTCGTCACTGGGATAAAACGCAAGTCATCCGGGGAGCCATCAGGCGTTCGTACCCGATTTTGGAGTAGCTCATGGCTAAGAAGATTCAGGCTTACATCAAGCTGCAAGTTAAGGCCGGCCAGGCCAACCCAAGCCCACCCGTTGGTCCAGCACTGGGCCAACACGGTGTGAACATCATGGAGTTCTGCAAGGCCTTCAACGCCCGTACTCAGGGTCAAGAAGCCGGCCTGCCGACTCCAGTTATCATCACTGTTTACAGCGACCGTAGCTTCACCTTCGAGACCAAGAGCACCCCTGCCTCGGTTCTGCTGAAGAAAGCTGCTGGCCTGACCAGTGGTTCGGCTCGCCCGAACACCGTGAAAGTCGGTACCGTTACCCGCGCTCAGCTGGAAGACATCGCCAAGGCTAAACAGGCTGACCTGACTTCCGCTGACCTGGACGCAGCTGTACGCACCATCGCTGGCTCTGCCCGCAGCATGGGCTTGAACGTGGAGGGTGTGTAATGGCTAAGCTGACCAAGCGCCAAAAGGCAATCGCCGAGAAAATCGAAGCAGGCAAGGCCTACAACTTCGAAGAAGCCGCAACCCTGCTCGCTTCGCTGCCGGCTGCCAAGTTCGTAGAGTCCTACGACATCGCCGTTAACCTCGGTGTTGACCCGCGTAAATCCGACCAGGTCGTTCGTAGCGCTACTGTGCTGCCACACGGCACTGGCAAGACTGTTCGCGTTGCCGTCTTCACCCAGGGCCCAGCTGCTGAAGCCGCTTTGGCTGCCGGCGCTGACCGTGTAGGTATGGACGATCTGGCTGCCGAAATGAAAGGCGGCGACCTGAACTATGACGTCGTTATCGCATCGCCTGATGCCATGCGTGTTGTAGGTCAGCTGGGTCAGGTGCTGGGTCCTCGCGGCCTGATGCCTAACCCGAAAGTTGGTACCGTAACTCCAGACGTAGCCGGCGCTGTCAAAAACGCCAAGGCTGGTCAGGTTCGCTACCGTACCGACAAGAACGGTATCATCCACACCTCCGTTGGCAAAATCGGCTTCGAAGCTGACAAGCTGAAGGAAAACGTTGAAGCCCTGATCGCTGATCTGAAGCGTATCAAACCGGCTTCTTCGAAAGGTATTTACGTTAAGCGCGTTACTCTGAGCACTACCATGGGCCCAGGTCTGATCATCGATCAAAGCTCGCTGAACGTGTAAGAACAAAGCAGCGCGACGTGTCGCGCTGCTTGCAAAAATTGGGGTCCCTGCCTGGCGGGGGCTATCCAAGACCGTAGGCGGCGTAAGCCTTAAAACCCCAGCCCACGCAGATGGTGCTCCCGATTCGTTACCGAATCAGACACCAAAACGACATCCGGCTTCGGCCAGATGAAACGGTAAAAACCAGGAGTAAACCCGTGGCAATTAAACTCGAAGACAAGAAGGCCATCGTCGCTGAAGTCAACGAGGCTGCCAAAGTCGCTCTGTCCGCTGTCGTGGCCGATGCCCGTGGTGTGACTGTAGGCGCAATGACCGGACTCCGTAAAGAGGCCCGCGAAGCTGGCGTATACGTACGTGTCGTACGTAACACCCTGCTCAAGCGCGCTGTTGAAGGCACCGAATTCTCGATCCTCAACGACGCGTTCAAAGGCCCGACCCTGATTGCTTTCTCCCACGAACACCCGGGCGCTGCTGCTCGTCTGTTCAAAGAGTTCGCCAAGGGTCAGGACAAGTTCGAGATCAAGGCAGCTGCGTTTGACGGCAAGTTCCTTGCCGCTAACCAGATCGACGTGCTGGCAACTCTGCCAACGCGCGACGAGGCTATCGCACAGCTGATGAGCGTAATCCAAGGTGCAACCAGCAAGCTGGCTCGTACCCTGGCAGCTCTGCGCGACCAGAAAGAAGCTGCTGCTGCCTAAGGCACGCGCGACTCTTTCAAAATCATACGTTTAATTTGATGGCTGCGTAGGCTGTCACCCCAATACAGGATTTAAGTCATGTCTCTGACTAACGAGCAAATCATCGAAGCGATCGGCCAGAAAACCGTTCTGGAAATTGTTGAACTGATCAAAGCGATGGAAGAAACCTTCGGCGTTACCGCTGCTGCCGCTGTTGCCGCTGGCCCAGCTGCTGCTGCCGCCGCTGTTGAAGAGCAGACCGAGTTCAACGTTGTTCTGGTTGAAGCCGGCGACAAGAAAGTGAACGTGATCAAAGCCGTTCGCGAACTGACCGGTCTGGGCCTGAAAGAAGCCAAAGAGAAAGTCGACGGCGCTCCTCAGGTTGTAGCTGAAGGCGTTTCGAAAGAAGCCGCTGAAGACGCTAAGAAGAAGCTGGAAGAAGCAGGCGCTAAAGTCGAGCTGAAGTAATTTCGACTTTGCGATGCCAGCCTGAGCGTTGAGCGACAGGCTGATGGCTGGTGGCTTATGCCACCGGCCTTTTTCCGTTATTGGTGGCTGGTCAAGCCGGCCCCGATAACACGCTGCAAGACACCCATGTGGGTGAGCAAACCAAGGGGTTTGCACGATTTTCTGGCTGCTCCCGCCGGGAGAAGCCAAACAAGCAGGTGACCAAGCTGGGGAACGCTGATGGCTTACTCATACACTGAGAAAAAACGTATCCGCAAGGACTTTAGCAAGTTGCCGGACGTCATGGATGTGCCATACCTTTTGGCCATCCAGCTGGATTCGTATCGCGAATTCCTGCAAGCGGGAGCATCCAAGGATCAGTTCCGTGACGTCGGCCTGCACGCGGCCTTCAAGTCGGTATTCCCGATCATCAGCTACTCCGGCAATGCTGCCCTGGAGTATGTAGGCTACCGCCTGGGCGATCCCGCCTTCGATGTGAAGGAATGTGTCCTGCGTGGCGTGACCTTCGCGGTCCCACTGCGGGTCAAGGTGCGCCTGATCATCTTCGACAAGGAATCGTCGAACAAAGCGATCAAGGACATCAAAGAGCAAGAAGTCTACATGGGTGAAATCCCCCTGATGACTGAGAACGGTACCTTCGTTATCAACGGTACCGAACGAGTAATCGTTTCCCAGCTGCACCGTTCGCCTGGTGTGTTCTTCGACCACGACCGTGGTAAGACACACAGCTCCGGCAAGCTGCTGTACTCCGCTCGCATCATCCCTTACCGCGGTTCGTGGTTGGACTTCGAGTTCGACCCGAAAGACTGCGTGTTCGTGCGTATCGACCGTCGCCGCAAGCTGCCGGCTTCGGTGCTGCTGCGCGCGCTGGGTTACAGCACGGAAGAAGTACTCAACACCTTCTACACCACCAACGTCTTCCACATTTCCGGCGAGAAACTCAGCCTGGAGCTGGTGCCTCAGCGTCTGCGTGGTGAAGTTGCGGTCATGGACATCCATGACGGTGCTGGCAAGGTCATTGTCGAACAAGGTCGCCGCATCACTGCGCGCCACGTCAATCAGCTCGAGAAGGCCGGTGTTAACCAGCTGGACGTGCCGATGGAGTACGTCCTGGGTCGCACTACCGCCAAGGCCATCGTTCACCCAGCCACTGGCGAGATCCTGGCCGAGTGCAATACCGAGCTGACCACAGAGCTGCTGATCAAGATCGCCAAGGCTCAGGTAGTCCGCATCGAGACTCTGTACACCAACGATATCGACTGCGGCCCGTTCATCTCCGACACCCTGAAGATCGACACCACTAGCAATCAGCTGGAAGCGCTGGTCGAGATCTACCGGATGATGCGTCCTGGCGAGCCGCCAACCAAGGATGCAGCCGAGACCCTGTTCAACAACCTGTTCTTCAGCGCCGAGCGTTACGACCTGTCCGCCGTTGGCCGCATGAAGTTCAACCGTCGTATCGGTCGTACCGAGATCGAAGGTTCGGGCGTGCTGAGCAAGGAAGATATCGTCGAGGTTCTGAAGACCTTGGTTGATATCCGTAACGGCAAAGGCATCGTCGATGACATCGACCACCTGGGTAACCGCCGCGTTCGTTGCGTAGGCGAAATGGCCGAGAACCAGTTCCGTGTTGGCCTGGTACGTGTTGAGCGTGCGGTCAAAGAACGTCTGTCGATGGCAGAAAGCGAAGGCTTGATGCCGCAAGACCTGATCAACGCCAAGCCGGTAGCGGCGGCGGTGAAAGAGTTCTTCGGTTCCAGCCAGCTCTCGCAGTTCATGGACCAGAACAACCCGCTGTCCGAGATCACCCACAAGCGCCGTGTCTCCGCACTTGGCCCTGGTGGTCTGACCCGTGAGCGTGCAGGCTTCGAAGTCCGTGACGTACACCCGACCCACTACGGCCGTGTGTGCCCGATCGAAACCCCTGAAGGTCCGAACATCGGTCTGATCAACTCCCTGGCTGCTTATGCCCGCACCAACCAGTACGGCTTCCTCGAGAGCCCGTACCGCGTGGTGAAGGAAGGCGTGGTCAGCGATGACATCGTGTTCCTGTCGGCCATTGAAGAAGCGGATCACGTGATCGCCCAGGCCTCGGCGGCCATGAACGAGAACAAGCAGCTGATCGATGAGCTGGTTGCGGTTCGTCACTTGAACGAATTCACCGTTAAGGCGCCGGAAGACGTCACCCTGATGGACGTTTCGCCGAAGCAGGTTGTTTCCGTTGCTGCGTCGCTGATTCCGTTCCTCGAGCACGACGACGCCAACCGTGCATTGATGGGTTCGAACATGCAGCGTCAGGCTGTACCGACCCTGCGTGCCGACAAGCCGCTGGTTGGTACCGGCATGGAGCGCAACGTTGCCCGTGACTCCGGTGTCTGCGTGGTTGCTCGCCGCGGTGGTGTGATCGACTCGGTCGACGCTAGCCGTATCGTCGTTCGCGTTGCCGATGACGAAGTCGAGACTGGCGAAGCAGGTGTAGATATCTACAACCTGACCAAGTACACCCGTTCGAACCAGAACACCTGCATCAACCAGCGTCCGCTGGTGAGCAAAGGTGACAAGGTTCAGCGTGGCGACATCATGGCCGATGGTCCGTCCACCGATATGGGTGAACTGGCACTGGGTCAGAACATGCGCATCGCGTTCATGGCGTGGAACGGCTTCAACTTCGAAGACTCCATCTGCCTGTCCGAGCGTGTGGTTCAGGAAGACCGCTTCACCACTATCCACATTCAGGAACTGACCTGTGTGGCGCGTGATACCAAGCTTGGCCCAGAAGAAATCACTGCGGACATCCCGAACGTGGGTGAAGCTGCTCTGAACAAGCTGGACGAGGCGGGTATCGTTTACGTAGGTGCTGAAGTCGGCGCTGGCGACATCCTGGTCGGCAAGGTCACGCCAAAAGGCGAAACTCAGCTGACCCCGGAAGAGAAACTGTTGCGCGCAATCTTCGGTGAGAAGGCCAGCGACGTTAAAGACACTTCCCTGCGCGTGCCGACTGGTACCAAGGGTACCGTCATCGACGTACAGGTCTTCACTCGTGATGGCGTAGAGCGCGACAGCCGCGCCCTGTCCATCGAGAAGATGCAGCTGGACGAGATCCGCAAGGACCTCAACGAAGAGTTCCGCATTGTCGAAGGTGCAACCTTCGAGCGTCTGCGTGCTGCCCTGAACGGCCAAGTGGTCGACGGTGGTGCGGGCCTGAAGAAAGGCACCGTGATCACTGACGAAGTACTGGACGGTCTGGAGCATGGCCAGTGGTTCAAACTGCGCATGGCCGAAGATGCACTGAATGAGCAGCTGGAAAAGGCTCAGCAGTACATCGTCGATCGCCGTCGCCTGCTGGACGACAAGTTCGAAGACAAGAAGCGCAAGCTGCAGCAGGGCGATGACCTGGCTCCAGGCGTACTGAAAATCGTCAAGGTCTACCTGGCAATCCGCCGTCGCATCCAGCCGGGTGACAAGATGGCCGGCCGTCACGGTAACAAGGGTGTTGTCTCGGTGATCATGCCGGTCGAAGACATGCCGCACGACGCCAACGGTACTCCGGTTGACGTGGTACTGAACCCGCTGGGTGTACCATCGCGTATGAACGTCGGTCAGATTCTCGAAACCCACCTGGGCCTCGCGGCCAAGGGCTTGGGCGAGAAGATCGATCGCATGATCGAAGAGCAGCGCAAAGCCGCTGAACTGCGCACCTTCCTGACCGAGATCTACAACGAGATCGGTGGTCGTCAGGAGAACCTGGATGAGTTCTCCGACGAAGAGATCATCGCTCTGGCCAACAACCTGAAGAAAGGCGTGCCTATGGCTACTCCAGTCTTCGATGGTGCCAAGGAGCGTGAGATCAAGGCCATGCTGAAACTGGCAGACTTGCCAGAAAGCGGCCAGATGGTGCTGTTCGACGGCCGTACCGGCAACAAGTTCGAGCGTCCTGTGACCGTTGGTTACATGTACATGCTCAAGCTGAACCACTTGGTGGACGACAAGATGCACGCGCGTTCCACTGGTTCCTACAGCCTGGTTACCCAGCAGCCGCTGGGTGGTAAGGCGCAGTTCGGTGGTCAGCGTTTCGGGGAGATGGAAGTGTGGGCGCTGGAAGCATACGGCGCGGCATACACCCTGCAAGAAATGCTCACAGTGAAGTCGGACGACGTGAACGGCCGTACCAAGATGTACAAGAACATCGTGGATGGCGATCACCGTATGGAGCCGGGCATGCCCGAGTCCTTCAACGTGTTGATCAAAGAGATCCGTTCGCTCGGTATCGATATCGATCTGGAAACCGAATAACACGTGACGCGAAGGGGAGTGGGGCAGGTAATGCCCGCTCCCTGCTCCGCCAGGAGGAAAGGCCTTGAAAGACCTACTGAATTTGCTGAAAAACCAGGG
This sequence comes from Pseudomonas sp. 51_B, assembly GCF_017491595.1. Classification (NCBI taxonomy): domain Bacteria; kingdom Pseudomonadati; phylum Pseudomonadota; class Gammaproteobacteria; order Pseudomonadales; family Pseudomonadaceae; genus Pseudomonas; species Pseudomonas sp. 51_B. The sequence goes on along the minus strand of NZ_JAFGYW010000042.1, from coordinate 8,030 downwards.
TCAAGTCGAAGAGTTCGACGCCATCCGCATCGGTCTGGCGTCGCCTGAAATGATCCGTTCGTGGTCGTTCGGTGAAGTTAAGAAGCCGGAAACCATCAACTACCGTACGTTCAAGCCTGAGCGTGACGGCCTGTTCTGCGCCAAGATCTTTGGCCCAGTCAAGGACTACGAGTGCCTGTGCGGTAAGTACAAGCGCCTCAAGCACCGCGGCGTAATCTGCGAGAAGTGCGGCGTTGAAGTGGCCCTGGCCAAAGTTCGTCGTGAGCGCATGGCGCACATCGAGCTGGCCTCGCCAGTTGCCCACATCTGGTTCTTGAAGTCGCTGCCGTCCCGTATCGGTCTGCTGATGGACATGACCCTGCGTGACATCGAGCGCGTGCTCTACTTCGAGAGCTACGTCGTTATCGACCCAGGCATGACTACCCTCGAGAAGGGTCAGCTGCTGAACGACGAGCAGTACTTTGAAGCGCTGGAAGAGTTCGGTGACGACTTCGACGCCCGCATGGGTGCAGAGGCTGTCCGCGAGCTGCTGCACGCTATCGACCTGGAGCACGAGATCGGCCGCCTGCGCGAAGAGATTCCGCAGACCAACTCGGAAACCAAGATCAAGAAGCTGTCCAAGCGCCTGAAGCTGATGGAAGCTTTCCAGGGCTCGGGCAACCTGCCAGAGTGGATGGTCCTGACCGTCCTGCCAGTACTGCCACCGGACCTGCGTCCGCTGGTACCGCTGGATGGTGGCCGCTTCGCGACCTCCGACCTGAACGACCTGTATCGTCGGGTGATCAACCGTAACAACCGTCTGAAGCGCCTGCTCGATCTGTCGGCGCCGGACATCATCGTGCGCAACGAAAAGCGCATGCTGCAGGAAGCGGTCGACGCCCTGCTGGACAACGGCCGTCGCGGTCGCGCCATTACTGGCTCGAACAAGCGTCCGCTGAAGTCCCTGGCCGACATGATCAAAGGTAAGCAAGGTCGCTTCCGTCAGAACCTGCTCGGTAAGCGTGTGGACTACTCTGGCCGTTCGGTAATTACCGTAGGCCCGACCCTGCGTCTGCATCAGTGCGGTCTGCCGAAGAAGATGGCTCTTGAGCTGTTCAAGCCGTTCATTTTCGGCAAGCTGGAAATGCGTGGTCTGGCGACCACCATCAAGGCTGCCAAGAAGATGGTCGAGCGTGAGCTGCCAGAGGTGTGGGACGTGCTCGCAGAAGTCATCCGCGAACACCCCGTACTGCTCAACCGTGCACCTACCCTGCACCGTCTGGGTATCCAGGCCTTTGAGCCAGTACTGATCGAAGGTAAGGCTATTCAGCTGCACCCGCTGGTCTGTGCTGCGTACAACGCCGACTTCGACGGTGACCAGATGGCCGTTCACGTGCCGCTGACGCTGGAAGCCCAGCTCGAAGCGCGCGCGCTGATGATGTCGACCAACAACATTCTGTCGCCAGCCAACGGTGAGCCAATCATCGTTCCGTCGCAGGACGTTGTACTGGGTCTGTATTACATGACCCGTGAAGCCATCAATGCCAAGGGCGAAGGTCGCGTATTTGCTGACCTGCAGGAAGTCGACCGCGTATTCCGCGCCGGCGAGGCTGCCCTGCACGCGAAAATCAAGGTTCGTATCAACGAAACCGTGAAAGAGCGTGACGGCTCCGTGGTCAAGAACACCCGCATCGTCGACACCACCGTCGGCCGTGCTCTGCTGTTCCAGGTCGTGCCGGCAGGTCTGCCATACGACGTGGTCAACCAGCCGATGAAGAAAAAGGCGATCTCCAAGCTGATCAACCAATGCTACCGCGTGGTTGGTCTGAAAGAGACCGTTATCTTCGCTGACCAATTGATGTACACCGGTTTCGCTTACTCGACCATTTCCGGCGTTTCCATCGGTGTTAACGACTTCGTTATCCCGGACGAGAAAGCTCGCATCATCGGTAACGCTACCGATGAAGTGAAGGAAATCGAGAGCCAGTACGCCTCGGGCCTGGTAACCCAGGGCGAGAAGTACAACAAGGTCATCGACTTGTGGTCGAAGGCGAACGACGAAGTTTCCAAGGCGATGATGGCCAACCTCTCGAAAGAGAAGGTCATCGACCGTGAAGGCAACGAAGTCGACCAAGAGTCCTTCAACTCGATGTACATGATGGCTGACTCCGGTGCCCGTGGTTCGGCCGCCCAGATCCGTCAGCTGGCCGGTATGCGTGGTCTGATGGCCAAGCCTGACGGCTCCATCATCGAGACGCCGATCACTGCGAACTTCCGTGAAGGTCTGAGCGTACTGCAGTACTTCATCTCGACTCACGGTGCTCGTAAGGGTCTGGCGGATACCGCACTGAAAACTGCGAACTCCGGTTACCTGACCCGTCGTCTGGTGGACGTCGCGCAGGACCTGGTGGTTACCGAGATCGATTGCGGTACTGACCAAGGCCTGGTGATGACTCCGCACATCGAAGGCGGCGACGTTGTCGAGCCGCTGGGTGAACGTGTACTGGGCCGTGTCATCGCCCGTGACGTGTTCAAGCCGGGCACCGAGGATGTCATCGTTCCGGCCGGTACTCTGGTCGACGAACAGTGGGTCGAGTTCATCGAGCTGAACAGCATCGACGAAGTAGTCGTGCGTTCTCCGATCAACTGTGAAACCCGCTTCGGTATTTGCGCCAAGTGCTACGGTCGCGACCTGGCTCGCGGTCACCAGGTGAACATCGGTGAAGCTGTCGGCGTTATCGCTGCACAGTCGATCGGTGAGCCGGGTACCCAGCTGACCATGCGTACGTTCCACATCGGTGGTGCTGCAAGCCGTACCTCGGCTGCCGACAGCGTCCAGGTGAAGAATGGCGGTATGGTACGTCTGCACAACCTGAAGCAGGTCGAGCGTGCCGATGGCAACCTGGTTGCCGTGTCCCGTTCCGGCGAGCTGGCCATTGCCGACGAGTTCGGTCGTGAGCGCGAGCGTTACAAGCTGCCTTACGGTGCGGTGATTTCGGTCAAGGAAGGTGACAAGGTCGAAGCTGGCGCAATCGTTGCCAAGTGGGACCCGCACACCCACCCGATCGTTACCGAGCTCAAAGGTACCGTGACCTTCGTGGGCATGGAAGAAAACATCACCATCAAGCGTCAGACCGACGAATTGACCGGCCTGACCAACATCGAAGTGATGGACGTCAAGGATCGCCCTGCCTCTGGCAAGGAAATCCGTCCGGCGATCAAGATGGTCGATGCTGCTGGCAAGGACCTGTACCTGCCGGGTACCGACGTACCTGCTCAGTACTTCCTGCCGGCCAACGCCCTGGTTGGTGTGGCTGACGGTGCACAGATCGGTGTTGGTGACGTTATCGCGCGTATCCCGCAGGAAACGTCGAAGACCCGTGACATCACCGGTGGTCTGCCGCGCGTTGCCGACCTGTTCGAAGCGCGTCGTCCGAAAGAAGCTTCGATCCTGGCTGAAGTCAGCGGCACCATCGCGTTCGGTAAGGAGACCAAAGGCAAGCGTCGTCTGGTCATTACCCCGACCGACGGCAGCGACCCGTACGAAGAGCTGATTCCGAAGTGGCGTCACCTGAACGTCTTCGAAGGTGAGCAGGTAAACCGCGGCGAAGTGATCTCCGACGGCCCGAGCGATCCGCACGACATCTTGCGCCTGCTGGGTGTAAGCGCGCTGGCCAAGTACATCGTCAACGAGATCCAGGACGTTTACCGTCTGCAGGGCGTTAAGATCAACGACAAGCACATCGAGACCATCCTGCGTCAGATGCTGCGTAAAGTTGAGATCGCCGAGTCGGGTGACTCCAGCTTCATCAAGGGCGACCAGATGGAGCTGACCCAGGTGTTGATGGAAAACGAGCGCCTGGCAGGGGAAGACAAGTTCATCTCCAAGTTTACCCGCGTGTTGCTGGGTATCACCAAGGCCTCGCTGTCGACCGAATCGTTCATCTCCGCGGCTTCCTTCCAGGAAACCACCCGCGTGCTGACCGAAGCGGCGGTGACCGGCAAGCGCGACTACCTGCGTGGCCTGAAAGAGAACGTGGTCGTGGGTCGTCTGATCCCGGCTGGTACTGGTCTGGCCTACCACAGCGAGCGTAAGCGTCGCCGTGATGCGGACAAACCGCTGCGTGTAAGCGCCAGTGAGGTGGAAGCCGCACTGACCGAAGCGCTGAACTCCAGCGGTAACTAAGTACAGGGCAGGGCCCCGGCAAGCCTCGCTCGATCCCCGGTGACATGAAATGTTGCCGATGATCGGGCGAGGAGGGCCGGGGCCTCGTCTTGACTGGGTGCAAGATCCTCTTTAGACTTTTGTACCCTTAAATTTGGTGAGGCTCCGTCTCGCCAATTTTTGGCTTTCTTGCAAGACAATAGAGTCGCAAGACAATCAGTGGAGCTAGTAGATGGCAACTATCAACCAGCTGGTACGTCAGCCGCGTAAGCGTTCGGTCGAAAAGTCCGACGTTCCTGCGCTGCAGAACTGCCCGCAACGTCGTGGCGTGTGCACCCGCGTGTACACCACCACGCCGAAAAAACCTAACTCGGCACTGCGTAAAGTATGCCGTGTGCGTCTGACCAACGGTTTCGAGGTTTCCTCGTACATCGGTGGTGAAGGCCACAACCTGCAAGAGCACAGCGTCGTCCTGATCCGTGGCGGCCGTGTAAAAGACTTGCCAGGTGTTCGTTACCACACCGTTCGCGGCTCTCTGGATACTTCGGGCGTTAAAGGCCGTAACCAGGGTCGTTCGAAATACGGTACCAAGCGTCCGAAGTAATCGGTCGTTTGCAGACATCCATTTTTTTGAGTCGATAAGAGTAAGGTCGGGCAGGGGTCGTAGACCCACGTCCCGGGCTAACCTGAAGACCGTTTGAGGGCTTATCATGCCAAGACGTCGTGTAGCAGCAAAACGTGAGATCCTTGACGATCCTAAGTACGGATCGCAGATTCTCGCCAAGTTCATGAACCACGTGATGGAAAGCGGCAAGAAAGCAGTAGCCGAGCGCATCGTTTACGGTGCTCTGGATACCGTCAAAGCACGCAAGAACAGCGACCCCCTGGAAATCTTCGAGAAAGCTCTCGACGCCATCGCTCCGCTGGTCGAAGTTAAGTCCCGTCGTGTCGGCGGTGCTACTTACCAGGTTCCGGTTGAAGTTCGTCCATCCCGTCGTAACGCTCTGGCAATGCGCTGGCTCGTAGACTACGCCCGCAAGCGCGGCGAGAAGTCGATGGCTCTGCGCCTGGCCGGCGAACTGCTGGATGCTGCTGAAGGCAAGGGTGCTGCAGTCAAGAAGCGTGAAGACGTGCACCGTATGGCTGAAGCCAACAAAGCGTTCTCGCACTACCGCTTCTAATTCAAGCATCAATCATTTTGCGAGGGCTTTATGGCTCGTACTACAGCAATTAACCGCTACCGTAACATCGGTATCTGCGCCCACGTTGACGCGGGCAAGACTACCACTACCGAGCGGATCCTGTTCTACACAGGTCTGAGCCACAAGATGGGCGAGGTGCATGACGGCGCCGCGACCACCGACTGGATGGTGCAGGAGCAGGAGCGGGGTATCACCATTACCTCCGCTGCCGTTACCACCTTCTGGAAAGGTTCCCGTGGTCAGTACGACAACTACCGCGTAAACGTCATCGATACCCCCGGCCACGTTGACTTCACCATTGAAGTAGAACGTTCGCTGCGCGTACTAGACGGCGCGGTCGTCGTATTCTGCGGTACCTCCGGCGTTGAGCCGCAGTCCGAAACCGTATGGCGTCAAGCCAACAAGTACGGCGTTCCACGTGTTGTCTACGTGAACAAAATGGACCGTGCCGGTGCCAACTTCCTGCGCGTTATCGGTCAGATCAAGAACCGTCTGGGTCACACCCCGGTTCCGGTCCAGCTGGCTATCGGTGCAGAAGATGACTTCCAGGGTCAGATTGACCTGATCAAGATGAAAGCCATCTACTGGAACGATGACGATAAAGGCACCACCTATCGCGAGGAAGAAATTCCTGCCGATATGCTGGAGCTGGCTCAAGAGTGGCGCTCCAACATGGTTGAAGCGGCTGCCGAGTCCAGCGAAGAGCTGATGAACAAGTACCTGGAAGGCGAAGAGCTGACCGTCGAAGAGATCAAAGCCGGTCTGCGCGCGCGCACCCTGGCCAGCGAGATCGTTCCGGCTGTCTGCGGTTCGTCGTTCAAGAACAAGGGTGTTCCCCTGGTTCTGGACGCCGTTATCGACTACCTGCCAGCACCGACCGAAATCCCGGCGATCAAGGGTATCCACCCTGACCTGATCGACACGCCGAAGGATGAAGTCAAGCCAGAGCAGTACGACGAGCGTCCTGCCGACGACAACGAGCCGTTCTCGGCCCTGGCGTTCAAGATTGCCACCGACCCGTTCGTGGGTACTCTGACCTTCGTTCGCGTCTACTCGGGCTTCCTGACCTCCGGTGACTCCGTCATCAACTCGGTCAAGGGCAAGAAAGAGCGCGTTGGCCGTATGGTGCAGATGCACGCCAACCAGCGTGAAGAGATCAAAGAAGTACGCGCTGGCGACATCGCTGCTCTGATCGGTATGAAGGACGTCACCACCGGTGACACCCTGTGCAACGCCGACAAGCCGATCATCCTCGAGCGTATGGACTTCCCTGAGCCGGTAATTTCGCTCTCCGTAGAGCCGAAAACCAAGGCTGACCAGGAGAAGATGGGTATCGCTCTGGGCAAGCTGGCCCAGGAAGACCCGTCGTTCCGCGTCAAGACCGACGAAGAAACCGGCCAGACCATCATCTCCGGTATGGGTGAGCTGCACCTGGACATCCTCGTTGACCGCATGAAGCGCGAGTTCAACGTCGAGTGCAACGTCGGCAAGCCGCAGGTTTCGTACCGCGAGAAGATCACCAAGTCCAACGTTGAGATCGAAGGCAAGTTCGTTCGTCAGTCGGGTGGTCGTGGTCAGTTCGGTCACTGCTGGATCCGTTTCTCGGAGCCGGACGTGGACGAAAAGGGCAACATCACCGAAGGTCTGGTGTTCACCAACGAAGTCGTTGGTGGTGTGATTCCTAAGGAATTCATCGCCCCGATCCAGAAGGGTATCGAAGAGCAGATGAAAAACGGCGTTGTTGCCGGCTATCCGCTGCTCGGCCTGAAGGCCACGGTATTCGACGGTTCGTACCACGACGTCGACTCCAACGAAATGGCGTTCAAGATCGCCGCTTCGATGGCGACCAAGCAACTGGCCCAGAAGGGCGGTGGTGTGGTGCTTGAGCCGATCATGAAGGTCGAAGTTGTAACCCCGGAAGAGTACCTGGGTGACGTGATGGGTGACCTGAGCCGTCGTCGCGGGATGATCCAGGGTAATGAAGACTCGGTGTCCGGCAAGGTAATCACTGCTGAGGTACCGCTCGGAGAGATGTTCGGTTACGCGACCGACGTTCGTTCCATGTCTCAGGGTCGCGCAAGCTACTCCATGGAATTCTCCAAATACGCCGAAGCTCCGTCGAACATCGTCGAAGCACTCGTTAAAAAACAAGGCTAATCCCCTTTAGGCAAGAGGTTCACTGTCGTGGCTAAAGAAAAATTTGATCGTTCCCTTCCCCACGTTAACGTCGGCACCATCGGCCACGTTGACCACGGTAAGACCACTCTGACCGCAGCTCTGACTCGCGTCTGCTCCGAAGTTTTCGGTTCGGCCGTCGTTGAGTTCGACAAGATCGACTCGGCTCCAGAAGAAAAAGCGCGCGGTATCACCATCAACACCGCTCACGTCGAGTACAACTCGAACATTCGTCACTACGCTCACGTTGACTGCCCAGGTCACGCTGACTACGTGAAGAACATGATCACCGGTGCTGCCCAGATGGACGGCGCGATCCTGGTTTGCTCGGCCGCCGATGGTCCGATGCCACAAACCCGTGAGCACATCCTGCTGTCCCGTCAGGTAGGCGTTCCGTACATCGTGGTCTTCCTGAACAAGGCTGACCTGGTAGACGACGCTGAGCTGCTGGAACTGGTCGAGATGGAAGTTCGCGACCTGCTGTCCACCTACGACTTCCCAGGCGACGA
>NZ_JAFGYW010000416.1:0-444 GCF_017491595.1 Pseudomonas sp. 51_B | reverse complement strand
GATCAGGCTCATCGGAAACAGACCGCCAATCCCCAGCCCCAACAGACACGGCCATAACAAGGCCAGAGTTATCGGAGCGAGAATCAGCCCGCAGAAACCGCCGATGATCAGCAACAGCAGAACCGCCAATATCCCACGCCGGTCACGGCTGCGATTGGCGATCGCCGGCACTGCCAGGCCGGAAAGGACCTCCATCGCTGTAAGAAAACCCAACATCAGCCCGGCGTTCTGTTCACTCCAGCCTTTTTCCACGTAATACGGGGCAAGCCAGGCGAGGACACAGGTGTAGGACGCCGTACCGAGGCCAAAGAACATCGCCAGCAACCAGGCGCGCGGGCGGGTGATGAAGGACTCCCGCCGGGTCCCCCTTGATATGGCTTGCGCGGGCTGCAAACACCAGACCAGCAACGCGACCAATGCCAACGCCGCCCAGATGGCCAGCCC
>NZ_JAFGYW010000415.1:0-444 GCF_017491595.1 Pseudomonas sp. 51_B | reverse complement strand
TTGTAGAAGACATCCTTGTAGTCGCTGCTGCGCTTGACGATCGAGCTGATCGAGCCTTCGATGCGGTACTTGGCGGCAACCATGTTGCCGGTCTTGGCCACGGTGCTTTTCTTGTACAGACCGCTCTGGTTTTGCAGCTTGAGCTGGTCAACCTGGCTCTGCATCGCATTGTTGTCGCTGGCGAAGCGCGCAACACCGGTCTTCATCAGATGAGTCTTGATGCTGGTGGTGATTTCGCGGGTGTCGATGTACTCGCTGGTCTTGTTCTTCACGTCGTAGACCTGAACTACCGGACGACCCTGCAGGATGCCGGACTGGGCCAGCGAGCGGGTCATCGACTCGGCGATCATTTGCAGGTCGGTCGAACCGAATTCGTTGGTCACGGTTTCAACCGCTTTGGTGTCGCCGTAGCTGATGTTCTTGCTGCCCAGGGTCGGCGAGGTG
>NZ_JAFGYW010000414.1:0-444 GCF_017491595.1 Pseudomonas sp. 51_B | reverse complement strand
ATTGAAGACCGTGCCGACCATGGGCGCCGGCTGGTGCCCACCGGGCATGCTGGGTATCGGTATCGGCGGCACCGCCGAGAAGGCCGCAGTGATGGCCAAGGAAGTGTTGATGGAATCCATCGACATCCACGAGCTGAAGGCCCGTGGTCCGCAGAACCGCATCGAAGAAATGCGTCTGGAACTGTTCGAGAAGGTCAACCAGTTGGGCATCGGTGCCCAGGGCCTCGGTGGCCTGACCACCGTGCTCGACGTGAAGATCATGGACTACCCGACCCACGCCGCATCCTTGCCGGTGTGCATGATCCCGAACTGTGCCGCCACCCGTCACGCGCACTTCGTGCTCGACGGTTCCGGTCCAGCCTCGCTGGAAGCGCCACCGCTGGACGCCTACCCGGAAATCGTCTGGGAAGCCGGCCCGTCGGCCCGTCGCGTCAACCTCGACAC
>NZ_JAFGYW010000413.1:0-444 GCF_017491595.1 Pseudomonas sp. 51_B | reverse complement strand
GGTAAACCAGACCTAATGCAACTACGTCATCAGTAGAGATGTTGTTACGAGTGTAGAAGCTGTCGTCTTCGTCCAGCAGGTTGATTTTGTAATCAACATAGGTGGACATGTTTTTGTTGAAGTAGTAGGTAGCGCCGATATCAGCATATTTAACCAGGTCTTTGTCACCGTCGGTAGCGTTCAGGTCTTTACCTTTAGACATCAGGAAAGACACAGCCGGACGCAGACCGAAATCGAACTGGTACTGTGCAGTGACTTCGAAGTTCTGAGTTTTGTTCGCCACGCCGCTGTCGCCGTACGGAGTCATGTTACGGGTTTCGGAGTACATGGTTGCCAGATAGATGTTGTTGGCATCGTATTTCAGGCCGGTAGTCCATGCGTCAGCGGTATCACCGCCAGCAACGTTTCCGCCAGCTTTACCTGCGTTAACCTGCTCGTTAGTAC
>NZ_JAFGYW010000412.1:0-445 GCF_017491595.1 Pseudomonas sp. 51_B | reverse complement strand
GGTCTGGGTATCTGAATGTGATGACAAAATGATTACAAAACGTGAAAATTTGCGCTTGCTGGCACTTTTTTTGGTTCCGGCGCTTTTTCGCCATGGGAGGCATTTTATGAACAATCCGGGTTTGTTCCACTCAAGGTGGAACCTCGGCCGGCTGGTTCTGTGTAACGTAGTGCCGTTGGCGCTGCTGGCTTTCTGGTTATGGCCTACCGGCCAGATGCTGTGTGTGATTTTCGACGAGTGGCTGTTCCGCTCGCTGAATGCGCCGCTGGCCAGCAACCCGATATGGCTCCACATCTGGGCAATTGCAAGTCTGCGCCCGTTCGACATCGTCGTCGGACTGATTCTGCTGACGCTGCTGATCAAGGGCGACTGGGTCTTCAGGGCGATCGACGTGCGTCGCGCGTTCTTCGGTTTTTTCTCGATCCTGCTGCTGATGGTGGTGATC
>NZ_JAFGYW010000411.1:0-445 GCF_017491595.1 Pseudomonas sp. 51_B | reverse complement strand
TTTCCACACCGTGTCGGCGGAATATCTCAAGGCGGGTATCGACAAGAACGGCATGCCGTCAGGCTGGCTGCATCGCACCGTGGCGCCAAGCATCACCGCGCTGTTTGCGCCGGACATGAACCACGAAGCGGCGTTCGAGCTGGGCATGGGCTTTACCAACATGGCCTATGCGATTCCCAACGTGCGCCTGGAAAACCCCGAAGCCAAGGTACACACGCGGGTCGGCTGGTATCGCTCGGTGTGGAACATTCCCCACGGCTTTGCGATTCAGAGCTTCGGCGACGAACTGGCGCACAAGGCCGGTGAAGATCCGCTCAAGTACCAGATCAAATTGCTCGGCCCGGACCGGCAGATCGATCCACGCACCTTGAGCGAAGAGGGGAACTACGGCGAATCGCCCGAGCGTTATCCGATCGACACCGGGCGCATGCGCACCGTGCTGGAA
>NZ_JAFGYW010000410.1:0-445 GCF_017491595.1 Pseudomonas sp. 51_B | reverse complement strand
GGGCGGCTCGTGACCTGCGAACACTTGACGCGCCGCGTCACGCGCACCGAATACGACGGTTCGATCACCGTGCTCGCCGAGCGGTTCGCCGGCACGCGTTTCAATTCGCCGAACGACGTGATCGTGAAGTCCGACGGCTCGATCTGGTTCAGCGATCCGGACTTCGGCATCCAGAGTTTTTACGAGGGCGAGAAGCAGGCGTCCGAGATGCCCGAGCGCGTTTATCGGATCGATCCGCAGACGGGCGCGGTCGATATCGTCGTCGACGGTGTGCTCGGGCCGAATGGCCTCGCGTTTTCGCCGGACGAAGCGATGCTCTATGTCGTCGAATCGAAAGGACGGCCGCGCACGATTCGCGCGTACGACGTCGCGGCCGACGGCAGGACGTTACGCAACGAGCGCGTACTGATCGACGCGGCGCAAGGCACGCCGGACGGCTTTCGGA
>NZ_JAFGYW010000409.1:0-445 GCF_017491595.1 Pseudomonas sp. 51_B | reverse complement strand
GGTTCGGCAAGGCTTCGGCGGCGTTGTAGATCTGCACTGCCCAGCCGAGGTGGTATTGCAGGTCATTGGCGACTTGCATCACGTAGGGCGCTTCGATGATCCATTTGCCGCCGCCGGACGGGATGAAGAAACCGAGAATCGCCGAATAGACGCCCATCAGCAGCGCATAGGTGTCGTGGGAGGCGATGCTGACGAAGAAGGTCGAGATGTGATGCGCGAGGGTTTGCGCGTCGGCGCCTTTGACGGTGGTCATCAGCGCGGCGATCGAGCCGTACAACGGAAACTGGATCAACACGCCAGTGGTGGTCGGCACCGCACGGGCCACCGCATCGAGGAAGCTGCGCGGGCGCCAGTGCAGCAGCGCGCCGAGCATGATGAACAGAAAGTTATAGGTGTTCAGGCCGGAAATCGCGGTAATCGCCGGTTTGGTCGAAAACTCTTGAAA
>NZ_JAFGYW010000408.1:0-445 GCF_017491595.1 Pseudomonas sp. 51_B | reverse complement strand
ACCGGGATCTTGGCGTTCGCAGCAGCTTCACGGAACTCGGCGATCTGCTCGAAGGACAGGTAGCGGTAGACATCGGCCGCCATGCTGTCGATCTTGCCAGCGTATTCCATGTACTCCTCGACGGTCGGCAGGCGACCCAGGATCGAAGCAACGGACGCCAGCTCGGCCGAGGCCAGGTAGACGTTCGCGCCGTCGCCCAGACGGTTCGGGAAGTTACGGGTCGACGTGGAGACCACGGTGCTGTTCGGCTCAACGCGTGCCTGGTTACCCATGCACAGCGAGCAGCCTGGCATTTCCATGCGTGCGCCAGCCTTGCCGTAGATGCCGTAGTAGCCTTCTTCGGTCAGTTGGTGAGCGTCCATCTTGGTCGGCGGCGACAGCCACAGACGGGTTGGCAGCTGACCCTTGACCTGATCCAGCAGTTTACCGGCAGCGCGGAAGTGAC
>NZ_JAFGYW010000407.1:0-445 GCF_017491595.1 Pseudomonas sp. 51_B | reverse complement strand
GCGTCTGGGCATGAGCAACTATCAAGCGGAGTTGCTCGATGCCGCCGCCGAAGCCTGCCGTGGCGGCGTGGCGCGCAGTCATATCGTCAGTTACGTCGAAGACGGCGCACTGCTGACCGAGCTGTTCACCCGTGACGGTGGCGGTACGCTGGTGGCGCAGGAGCAATTCGAATTGGTGCGCGAGGCGGCGATTGAAGACGTCGGCGGTTTGCTCGACCTGATCAGTCCGCTGGAAGAGCAGGGCATTCTGGTGCGCCGCTCGCGGGAAGTGCTGGAGCGCGAGATCGAGCAGTTCAGCGTGGTCGAGCGCGAAGGCATGATCATCGCCTGTGCGGCGCTGTATCAGATTGCCGACTCCGATGCCGGTGAACTGGCGTGTCTGGCGGTGAATCCGGAATACCGCCATGGCGGACGCGGCGACGAATTGCTCGAACGCATTGAAACC
>NZ_JAFGYW010000041.1:0-17356 GCF_017491595.1 Pseudomonas sp. 51_B | reverse complement strand
TCTTCAAAGGCTACCGTCCACAGTTCTACTTCCGTACCACTGACGTGACCGGTAACTGCGAACTGCCGGAAGGCGTTGAAATGGTAATGCCAGGTGACAACATTCAGATGACTGTTACCCTGATCAAAACCATCGCAATGGAAGACGGTCTGCGCTTCGCTATCCGTGAAGGCGGTCGTACCGTCGGCGCCGGCGTCGTAGCAAAAATCATCGAGTAATCACTCGACCGATTGAAAAAACCCCCGCTCAGCGGGGGTTTTTTTTATTGGGTTGACACTAAATGGGGGCGTCTATAGAATCACGCCTCCTTTTAGCGGGCGTAGTGCGTCCGTTGGGAACAGCCTGGAGTCTGAAATCCAATGCAAAATCAGCAAATCCGTATCAGGTTGAAGGCTTTCGACCATCGCCTGATCGACCAATCCACCCAGGAAATCGTGGAAACCGCGAAACGTACTGGTGCACAAGTGCGTGGTCCAATTCCACTGCCTACCCGCAAAGAGCGTTTCACCGTTCTGGTCTCCCCGCACGTCAACAAAGACGCGCGTGACCAGTACGAGATCCGCACTCATAAGCGTGTTCTGGACATCGTCCAGCCAACGGATAAAACCGTTGACGCGCTGATGAAGCTTGATCTGGCGGCAGGTGTGGAAGTACAGATCAGCCTCGGCTAAGACTTCGGTCTAGTCGTGTAACGCTCTGAAATGGGCGGCCATAGCGGGTGAAAGCCCCGTACACTCATGAGGTTTACAACATGACTATTGGTGTAATCGGTCGCAAGTGCGGTATGACCCGCATTTTCACCGAAGAAGGTGTCTCCATTCCGGTCACGGTCATTGAGATCGAGCCGAATCGTGTCACCCAGTTCAAAACTGAAGAAACCGATGGCTACCGTGCAGTGCAAGTCACTGTCGGCGAGCGTCGTGCTTCGCGTGTGACTGCCGCTCAGGCAGGCCACTTCGCCAAAGCTAACGTTGCCGCTGGTCGCGGTATCTGGGAGTTCCGTCTTGAAGAAGGCGATTTCCAGGCTGGCGATCTGATCAAAGCTGAACTCTTCACTGCAGGCCAGCTGGTAGACGTTACTGGTCAGTCCAAAGGTAAAGGCTTCGCCGGTACCATCAAGCGCTGGAACTTCCGTGGTCAGGACAACACCCACGGTAACTCCGTGTCGCACCGTGTTCCTGGTTCCATCGGCCAGTGCCAGACTCCTGGTCGTGTGTTCAAGGGCAAGAAAATGTCCGGTCACATGGGCGCCGAGCGCGTGACTGTTCAGTCCCTGGAAGTAGTTCGCGTAGACGCTGAGCGCAACCTGCTGCTGGTCAAGGGTGCCGTTCCTGGCGCTACTGGCGGCGACGTGGTTGTACGTCCAGCTGTCAAGGCTCGCGGTTAAGGGGATACTGACATGCAACTTAATGTAAATGACGCTCAGGCGATCGAAGTTTCCGAACTGGCTTTCGGTGGCGAATTCAACGAGACGCTGGTACACCAAGCAGTCGTAGCCTACATGGCTGGCGGCCGTCAGGGCACCAAGCAGCAGAAGACCCGTTCCGACGTGGCCGGTGGCGGTAAGCGCCCATGGCGTCAGAAGGGTACTGGCCGTGCTCGTGCTGGTACCACTCGTGGTCCGATCTGGCGTGGCGGTGGTGTAACCTTCGCAGCTCGTCCTCAAGATCACTCGCAAAAGCTCAACAAGAAGATGTACCGCGCAGCTCTGCGCTCCATCCTCGCTGAGCTGGTGCGTAGCGACCGTCTGGTCGTGGTTCAGGACTTCGCTGTTGAAGCGCCGAAAACCAAAGATCTGCTGAACAAGCTGAACGGCATGGGTCTGAACGACGTACTGATCGTTTCTGACGCTGTTGATCAGAACCTGTACCTGGCTGCTCGCAACCTGCCGCACGTCGATGTACGTGACGTTCAAGGTTCCGACCCGGTCAGTCTGATCGCATACGAGAAGGTGTTGATCACCGTCTCGGCCGTGAAGAAATTCGAGGAGCTGCTGGGATGAACCAGGAACGCGTATTTAAAGTCCTCCTTGGCCCGCACGTTTCCGAGAAGGCTACCGTTCTGGCTGAGAAAAAAGGCCAGTTCGTATTCAAGGTTGCTACCGATGCAACCAAGCTGGAAATCAAGAAAGCTGTCGAAGGCCTGTTCAACGTAAAAGTTGAAAACGTGTCGACTGTTAACGTTCTGGGTAAAACCAAGCGTACCGCACGTGGTCTGGGCAAGCGTAATGACTGGAAGAAGGCGATCGTCTCCCTTCAGCCAGGCCAAGATCTCGATTTCAGCAGCAGTGCTGAGTAAGGAAGGGGTGCATCATGGCAATCGTTAAATGCAAACCGACTTCCCCTGGCCGCCGTTTCGTGGTCAAGGTGGTCAACAAGGAGCTGCACAAAGGCGCTCCTCACGCACCGCTGATCGAGAAAAAATCGAAGTCTGGTGGTCGTAACAACAATGGCCGCATTACCACTCGTCACGTTGGTGGTGGTCACAAGCAGCATTACCGTCTGGTCGACTTCCGTCGCAACGACAAAGATGGCATTCCAGCCACTGTCGAGCGTATCGAATACGATCCAAACCGTACTGCTCACATCGCCCTGCTGTGCTACGCAGACGGTGAGCGTCGCTACATCATCGCCCCTAAAGGCGTGAGCGCTGGCGACCAGCTGATCGCAGGTGCCCTGGCCCCAATCAAGGCCGGTAACTCCCTGCAGCTGCGCAACATTCCAGTAGGTAGCACCATTCACGGCATCGAACTGAAGCCGGGTAAAGGTGCTCAGATCGCACGTTCCGCTGGTGCCTCGGCTCAGCTGATCGCTCGCGAAGGTGTCTATGTGACCCTGCGTCTGCGCTCTGGTGAAATGCGTAAAGTCCTGGCTGAGTGCCGTGCGACCCTGGGTGAAGTCTCGAACTCCGAGCACAGCCTGCGTTCGCTGGGTAAAGCTGGTGCCAAACGCTGGCGCGGCGTTCGCCCAACCGTTCGTGGTGTTGCCATGAACCCGGTTGACCACCCACATGGTGGTGGTGAAGGTCGTACCTCCGGTGGTCGTCATCCGGTATCGCCATGGGGCTTCCCAACCAAGGGTGCGAAGACCCGCGGTAATAAGCGTACCGACAACATGATCGTCCGTCGTCGCAAGTAACTAGAGGGATACGACAGTGCCACGTTCTCTGAAAAAAGGTCCTTTTATCGATCTTCACCTGTTGAAGAAGGTCGAAGTGGCGGTGGAGAAGAACGATCGCAAGCCAGTTAAAACCTGGTCGCGCCGTTCGATGATCCTGCCACAAATGGTCGGTCTGACCATCGCGGTACACAACGGTCGCCAACACGTCCCAGTTCTCGTGAACGAAGACATGGTCGGCCACAAACTGGGCGAGTTTGCCGGTACCCGCACCTACCGCGGGCACGTGGCTGACAAGAAAGCCAAGCGTTAAGGGGTAAGGAAATGGAAGTAGCCGCTAAGTTGTCGGGCGCTCGCATCTCCGCCCAGAAAGCCCGCTTGGTCGCCGACCAGATCCGCGGGAAGAAGGTGGGCGAAGCGCTCAACCTGTTGGCCTTCAGCAGCAAAAAAGCCGCTGAAATCATGAAGAAAGTCCTCGAGTCGGCCGTTGCCAACGCCGAACACAACGAAGGCGCTGACGTTGATGACCTGAAGGTCTCCACCGTCTTCGTCAACGAAGGGCGTTCGCTGAAGCGCATCATGCCACGTGCCAAAGGCCGTGCTGATCGCATCGTCAAGCGGTCTTGCCATATCACTGTCAAGGTTGCGGACAAGTAACGGAGTCGATCAGATGGGTCAGAAAGTACATCCCACTGGCATTCGCCTGGGAATCGTCAAGGAGCACACCTCCGTCTGGTACGCAGACGGTGCTACTTACGCAGATTACCTGTTGAAGGATCTGAAAACGCGTGAGTACCTCCAAGACAAACTAAAAAGCGCGTCCGTAAGCCGTATCGATATTCATCGTCCGGCTCAAACTGCACGCATCACCATCCACACCGCTCGTCCCGGTATCGTTATCGGTAAGAAAGGTGAGGATGTCGAGAAGCTGCGTCAGGACCTGACCAAGCAGATGGGTGTGCCTGTGCACATCAACATCGAAGAGATCCGCAAGCCGGAACTCGACGCTATGCTGGTTGCGCAGAGCGTAGCTCAGCAGCTGGAACGCCGCGTAATGTTCCGTCGCGCCATGAAGCGCGCCGTGCAGAACGCCATGCGTATTGGTGCCAAGGGCATCAAGATCCAGGTGAGCGGTCGTCTCGGCGGTGCTGAGATTGCTCGTACCGAGTGGTATCGCGAAGGTCGTGTGCCGCTGCACACCCTGCGTGCCGATATCGACTACAACACCTACGAAGCTCACACCACTTACGGTGTGATCGGTGTGAAGGTTTGGATCTTCAAAGGCGAAGTTATTGGTGGTCGCCAAGAAGAACTGAAACCACAAGCACCAGCGCCTCGTAAAAAAGCTGCTAAGTAAGGGGTACGCCAAATGTTGCAACCAAAGCGTACAAAATTCCGCAAGCAGATGACCGGCCACAACCGTGGTCTGGCACTGCGCGGTAGCAAAGTCAGCTTCGGCGAATTCGCCCTGAAAGCTGTTGCTCGCGGTCGCCTCACCGCCCGCCAGATCGAGTCCGCACGTCGTGCGCTGACCCGTCACGTTAAGCGTGGCGGCAAGATCTGGATCCGCGTGTTCCCGGACAAGCCGATCTCCAAGAAGCCTCTCGAGGTTCGTATGGGTAAAGGTAAAGGCTCCGTGGAATACTGGGTTGCCCAGATCCAGCCAGGCAAAGTCCTGTACGAGATCGAGGGTGTTTCTGAAGAGCTGGCGCGTGAAGCTTTCGCCCTGGCTGCTGCAAAGCTGCCTCTCGCCACCTCCTTTGTTAAGCGGACGGTGATGTGATGAAAGCGAATGAACTTCGTGAAAAATCTGCACAGCAATTGAATGAGCAACTGCTCGGCTTGCTGCGCGACCAGTTCAATCTGCGTATGCAGAAAGCAACTGGCCAGTTGGGGCAGTCGCACCTGCTCTCGCAAGTTAAGCGTGACATCGCTCGCGTGAAAACTGTGCTTAACCAGCAGGCAGGTAAGTGATCATGGCTGAAGCTGAAAAAACCGTCCGTACGCTGACTGGCCGTGTCGTCAGCGACAAAATGGACAAGACCATCACCGTTCTGATCGAGCGTCGCGTAAAGCACCCGATCTACGGTAAATACGTTAAGCGTTCGACTAAGCTGCACGCGCACGACGAAACCAACCAGTGCAAGATCGGCGACAAAGTTTCGATTACCGAAACTCGTCCGCTGGCCAAGACCAAGTCCTGGGCACTGGTTGAAGTCCTCGAACGCGCTGTTGAAGTCTAAGGGCTAGGGGTCGGAGAAATTTTATGATTCAGACTCAATCCATGCTCGATGTGGCCGATAACAGCGGCGCTCGTCGCGTCATGTGCATCAAGGTACTCGGCGGTTCGCACCGCCGTTACGCCGGCATCGGTGACATCATCAAAGTAACCGTCAAGGAAGCTATTCCGCGCGGTAAGGTCAAAAAAGGCCAGGTGATGACTGCTGTTGTCGTCCGTACCCGTCACGGTGTACGTCGCGCTGACGGTTCCATCATTCGTTTCGACGGCAACGCTGCTGTTCTGCTGAACACCAAGCAAGAGCCGATCGGCACTCGCATCTTCGGGCCAGTGACCCGTGAACTTCGTACTGAGAAGTTCATGAAGATCGTCTCGCTCGCCCCTGAAGTGCTGTAAGGAGATCCGACATGCAAAAGATTCGTCGTGACGACGAGATCATCGTGATCGCCGGCAAAGACAAAGGTAAGCGCGGTAAGGTGCTGAAGGTTCTGGCTGATGACCGTCTGGTCGTTGGCGGTGTGAACCTGGTCAAGCGTCATACCAAGCCTAACCCGATGGCGGGCGTACAGGGCGGTATCGTCGAAAAAGAAGCGCCTCTGCACGCTTCCAACGTTGCCATCTTCAACGGTGAAACCAACAAGGCTGACCGCGTTGGTTTCAAAGTAGAAGACGGTAAGAAAATTCGTGTCTTCAAGTCGACCCAAAAAGCGGTTGATGCTTGAACACTGCTAGGTAGAAGACCATGGCACGACTGAAAGAGATTTACCGGAACGAAATCGCTCCAAAGCTTAAGGAAGAACTTAAGCTGTCGAACGTGATGGAAGTTCCGCGCGTTACCAAAATCACCCTGAACATGGGTCTGGGCGAAGCGATCGGTGACAAGAAAGTCATCGAGCACGCTGTTGCCGACCTGGAAAAGATCACCGGTCAAAAGCCGGTCGTGACTTTCGCTCGTAAATCCATCGCTGGCTTCAAAGTCCGTGAAGGATGGCCGATCGGTGTCAAGGTGACCCTGCGTAGCGACAAGATGTACGAATTCCTGGACCGCCTGCTGGCGATCTCCCTGCCTCGGGTCCGCGACTTCCGCGGCCTGAATGCCAAGTCCTTCGATGGCCGTGGCAACTACAGCATGGGCGTGAAAGAGCAGATCATCTTCCCGGAAATCGATTACGACAAGATCGATGCTCTGCGCGGTTTGGACATCACCCTGACCACCACTGCTCGTTCGGATGACGAAGGCCGCGCTCTGCTGCGTGCATTCAAATTCCCGTTCCGCAACTGATTGGAGTAGGAAAATGGCCAAGAAGAGCATGAAAAACCGCGAGCTGAAGCGTCAGCTCACGGTAGCCAAGTTCGCTAAGAAGCGTGCTGAGCTGAAAGCGACCATCGTCAACCTGAACGCCTCTCCAGAAGAGCGTTTCGCTGCCGTTGTCGCTCTGCAGAAGCAGCCACGTGATGCCAGCGCTTCGCGTCTGCGCAACCGTTGCCGCCTGACCGGTCGTCCTCACGGTGTATACCGTAAGTTCGGCCTGGGCCGTAACATGCTGCGTCAAGCTGCAATGCGCGGTGACGTTCCAGGTCTGGTCAAGGCCTCCTGGTAATCGCTGCAGGTGTAACACCGGCGCAAGGTTGAGCAATCTTCCGACCGTCGGTGATCTCACCAACAAACAAGCCCCCTCGTGGGGCTTGTTTCGTTTCTGCCTTGTGTCTAGAATGACCGGCTCACCCGAGCCTGGGGTCTTTGACCTGCCTGTTTGGGTGGCTGTTATAGCCGCAAGGCTAATATTTCTTGTATCAGGAGCATCTAGCCCATGAGTATGCAGGACCCGTTAGCGGACATGCTAACTCGCATCCGTAATGCCCAGATGGCTGAAAAGTCCGTCGTAAGCATGCCTTCCTCTACCCTGAAGGTCGCGGTTGCCAAAGTTCTGAAGGACGAAGGTTACATCGCTGGCTACCAGGTTACTGGCGAAGCCAAGCCTTCCCTGTCGATCGAACTGAAGTACTTCGAAGGCCGTCCGGTCATCGAAGAACTGAAGCGCTCCAGCCGTCCAGGCCTGCGCCAGTACAAGTCCGTCACTGAGCTGCCGAAAGTACGTGGTGGCCTGGGCGTGTCTATTGTCTCCACCAACAAAGGTGTGATGACTGATCGCGCTGCGCGCGCTGCCGGTGTCGGCGGCGAAGTTCTCTGCACAGTGTTCTAAGGGGGGATAGACATGTCTCGCGTCGCTAAGAACCCCGTTAAGCTGCCATCCGGTGTCGAAGTCAAATTCGCCGGTCAGCAGCTTTCGGTGAAGGGTGCCAAAGGCACTCTCGAACTGAACGTTCACTCGTCTGTTGAAGTTACCGAAGAGTCTGGTGAGCTGCGTTTCGTCGCTCGCAATGGTGACCAGCAAGCTCGTGCCATGGCCGGTACTACCCGCGCTCTGGTGAACAACATGGTCCAAGGCGTAAGCCAAGGCTTCGAGCGCAAGCTCCAGCTGGTCGGTGTTGGTTACAAGGCACAGGCCAAAGGCACCGTCCTGAACCTGGCCCTGGGCTTCTCTCACCCAGTGGACTACGAACTGCCAGCCGGTATCACCGCTGAAACTCCTAGCCAGACCGACATCCTGATCAAGGGTATCGACAAGCAGCTGGTAGGTCAGGTGGCCGCTGAAATCCGCGGGTTCCGTCCGCCAGAGCCTTACAAAGGCAAAGGTGTGCGTTACGCGGACGAAGTAGTCCGTCGTAAAGAAGCCAAGAAGAAGTAGGGCCTAGCAAATGACCGACAAAAAAGTTATCCGACTGCGTCGCGCTCGCAAAGCACGCCTCAAGATGCACGAACTCGAAGTCGTGCGCCTGTGCGTGTTCCGCTCCTCGCAGCACATCTACGCCCAGGTCATTTCGGCCGACGGCAGCAAGGTTCTGGCAAGCGCCTCGACCTTGGACAAAGACCTGCGTGATGGCGCCACTGGCAACATCGACGCGGCCACTAAGGTTGGCAAGCTGGTAGCTGAGCGCGCGAAAGCCGCCGGTGTATCTCAAGTTGCCTTTGACCGTTCCGGCTTCAAGTACCATGGCCGCGTCAAAGCGCTGGCTGATGCTGCTCGTGAAGGCGGGCTGGAGTTCTAAGTTATGGCAAATAACGATCAAAAGCGCGACGAAGGCTACATCGAGAAGCTGGTTCAAGTTAACCGCGTAGCTAAAACCGTTAAAGGCGGCCGCATCTTCACCTTCACCGCACTGACCGTGGTAGGTGATGGCAAGGGTCGTGTAGGTTTCGGCCGTGGTAAATCGCGCGAAGTTCCTGCTGCAATCCAGAAAGCCATGGAAGCTGCTCGTCGCAACATGATTCAGGTTGACCTGAAGGGCACCACTCTGCAGTACGCCACCAAGGCCGCTCACGGCGCCTCGAAGGTTTACATGCAGCCTGCCTCGGAAGGTACCGGTATCATCGCCGGCGGCGCAATGCGTGCCGTCCTGGAAGTTGCTGGCGTTCAGAACGTCCTGGCCAAGTGCTACGGTTCGACCAACCCAGTGAACGTGGTTTACGCCACCTTCAAGGGTCTGAAAGCCATGCAATCTCCTGAGTCCATTGCTGCCAAGCGCGGCAAGAGCGTTGAGGAGATCTTCTAATCATGGCAACCGTAAAAGTTACGCTGATCAAGAGCGTCTCGGGCCGCCTGCCTAACCACAAACTGTGCGTTAAAGGTCTGGGTCTGCGTCGCATCGGTCACACTGTAGAAGTCCAAGATACTCCCGAAAACCGCGGGATGATCAACAAGGCTTACTACATGCTGAAGGTCGAGGGTTAATCGATGAAACTCAATGATCTGAGTCCAGCGCCGGGTTCCCGTCGCGAGAAGCATCGTCCAGGTCGTGGTATCGGTAGCGGTCTGGGTAAGACTGGCGGCCGCGGCCACAAAGGTCAGACCTCCCGTTCCGGTGGTTCGATCGCTCCTGGCTTCGAAGGCGGTCAACAGCCGCTGCACCGTCGTCTGCCGAAGTTCGGCTTCGTTTCCCTGAAAGCCATGGACCGCGCTGAAGTGCGTCTGTCCGAGCTGGCTAAAGTGGAAGGCGACGTGGTATCCGTGCAATCCCTGAAGGATGCCAACGTGATCGGCCAGAACGTACAGCGTGTGAAAATCATGCTGTCTGGCGAAGTCACTCGCGCAGTCACCATCAAGGGCATCGCAGCCACCAAGGGTGCGCGTGCGGCTATCGAAGCAGCTGGCGGCAAGTTCGAGGAATAAATGGCTAAGCAAGGTGCTCTCTCTTCGCTCGGTAAGGGCGGGATGTCGGAACTCTGGGCTCGTCTGCGCTTTCTGTTCATGGCGATCATCGTCTATCGGATAGGTGCGCATATCCCGGTTCCAGGCATCAATCCAGACCGTCTGGCGGATCTGTTTCGGCAGAATGAGGGGACCATTCTTAGCTTGTTCAACATGTTTTCCGGTGGCGCGCTCGAACGCATGAGCATCTTTGCATTGGGGATCATGCCGTACATTTCGGCATCGATCATCATGCAGCTGATGACTGCGGTCAGCCCGCAACTGGAGCAGTTGAAGAAGGAAGGTGAAGCTGGCCGTCGCAAGATCAGCCAGTACACCCGCTACGGCACCGTTATCCTGGCATTGGTTCAAGCCATTGGCATGTCCATTGGCCTGGCCAACCAGGGCGTGGCGTTTTCTGCAGGGCTCGGCTTCTATGTCGTTGCCGTCTCCACTTTCGTGGCGGGCGCAATGTTCATGATGTGGCTGGGCGAGCAGATCACCGAGCGCGGTGTGGGCAACGGTATCTCGATGTTGATCTTCGCGGGTATCGTTGCCGGTCTTCCGAGAGCAATCGGGCAGTCTTTCGAGTCTGCGCGCACAGGCGATATCAACATTTTCGCCCTGGTCGCTATCGGTTTGCTTGCAGTAGCGATCATCGGTTTCGTGGTGTTCATTGAGCGTGGTCAGCGTCGTATCGCCGTTCACTATGCCAAGCGTCAGCAGGGCCGCAAGGTCTTCGCCGCGCAGACCAGCCACTTGCCGTTGAAAGTGAATATGGCGGGGGTCATCCCGGCCATCTTCGCGAGCAGCATTTTGCTGTTCCCGGCTTCGCTGGGTGCCTGGTTCGGTCAGTCCGAAGGTATGGGCTGGCTGCAGGACGTCTCGCAGTCGATCGCTCCTGGTCAGCCGTTGAACATTCTGCTGTTTAGTGCAGGGATCATTTTCTTCTGCTTCTTCTATACAGCGCTGATGTTCAACCCGAAAGACGTAGCGGAAAACCTGAAGAAGTCCGGTGCCTTTATTCCGGGTATCCGTCCTGGTGAACAGTCTGCGCGCTACATTGATGGCGTTCTGACTCGTCTGACCATGTTCGGTGCTCTTTACATGATGGCCGTCTGCCTTCTGCCCCAGTTCCTGGTGGTGGCAGCAAATGTGCCGTTCTACCTTGGCGGGACCTCGTTGCTGATTGTGGTAGTGGTTGTGATGGACTTCATGTCCCAAGTACAATCGCACCTCGTTTCGCACCAGTACGAATCCCTGATGAAGAAAGCCAACCTGAAAGGCTACGGTGGCAGCGGTCTGCTGCGCTGATAGGCCCCTAAGGTTCGAGGAGTCGGTAATGAAAGTTCGTGCATCGGTGAAAAAGCTGTGCCGTAACTGCAAGATCATCCGTCGCGAAGGCGTCGTACGAGTGATCTGCAGCGCGGAACCGCGTCACAAACAGCGCCAAGGCTGAGTGTGATCTGCGCTTCAAACCCAGCAGCTAGTGTGCTGCTGGGTTGATTATTCGTTTCTACAGCGATATTATCTCGCGCCCTATTTCTTGGCTTCCGGGGCGTAGGTAGCTGTCAATTGGAGTCCCACTGAATGGCCCGTATTGCAGGCGTCAACATTCCAGATAACAAGCATACTGTTATCTCGCTGACCTACATCTATGGTGTCGGTCGCACAACTGCACAGAAGATTTGTGCAGACGCTGGTGTAAACCCAGCCGCAAAGATCAAGGATCTGAGCGACGAGCAAATCGAAACCCTGCGTGGCGAAGTCGCTAAGTTCACCACCGAAGGTGACCTGCGTCGTGACGTCAACATGAAGATCAAGCGCTTGATGGACCTGGGTTGCTACCGCGGCCTGCGTCATCGTAAAGGTCTGCCGGTTCGCGGTCAGCGCACCAAGACCAACGCACGCACCCGTAAGGGCCCGCGTAAGCCGATCCGCAAGTAATCGCCCAGGAATATAGACATGGCAAAACCTGCTGCTCGTCCTCGTAAAAAAGTCAAAAAGACAGTGGTTGATGGCATCGCCCACATCCACGCCTCTTTTAACAACACCATCGTGACCATCACCGACCGTCAGGGCAATGCATTGTCCTGGGCTACTTCCGGTGGTTCGGGTTTCCGTGGTTCGCGCAAATCCACCCCGTTCGCAGCTCAGATCGCTGCCGAGCGTGCTGGTCAAGCTGCGCTGGAATATGGTCTGAAAAACCTCGACGTAAACGTCAAGGGTCCAGGTCCAGGTCGTGAATCCGCCGTTCGTGCACTGAACAGCTGCGGCTACAAGATCGCCAGCATCACCGACGTGACGCCAATCCCGCACAACGGGTGCCGTCCGCCGAAGAAGCGTCGCGTGTAATCAGGAGACAGAAGAATGGCACGTTACATTGGTCCAAAATGCAAACTGTCTCGTCGTGAAGGCACCGACCTGTTCCTGAAGAGCGGCGTTCGCGCTCTGGAATCGAAGTGCAACATCGAAGCAGCCCCAGGTATCCACGGCCAGCGCCGTGGCCGTCAGTCCGACTACGGTACCCAGCTGCGCGAGAAACAAAAAGTTCGTCGTATCTATGGTGTTCTGGAGCGTCAGTTCCGCGGTTACTACCAAGCTGCTGCCTCGAAAAAAGGCGCAACCGGTGAGAACCTGCTGCAACTGCTCGAGTGCCGTCTGGATAACGTCGTTTACCGTATGGGCTTCGGCTCGACTCGTTCCGAGTCGCGTCAGCTGGTTTCGCACAAAGCGATCAGCGTCAACGGTAAGACTGTAAACATTCCATCCTACCAAGTTCGTCCGGGTGACGTGGTCGCGGTTCGCGAGAAGTCGTCGAACCAGCTGCGCATTGTTCAAGCCCTTGAACTGTGCGCCCAGCGTGGCCGAGTTGAGTGGGTAGACGTAGATTCCGCTAAAAAGTCGGGCGTTTTCAAGAACGTCCCAGCTCGTGGCGATCTGTCTGCCGACATCAACGAAAACCTGATTGTCGAGCTCTACTCCAAGTAAGGGCTAGAAAATAGGTGCATCCATGCAGATTTCGGTAAATGAGTTCCTGACTCCCCGCCACATTGATGTGCAGGTAGTCAGTCCGACCCGCGCCAAGATTACGCTCGAGCCTCTCGAGCGTGGTTTCGGCCATACCCTGGGCAACGCGCTGCGCCGCATCCTGTTGTCCTCCATGCCTGGCTGTGCAGTAGTCGAGGCCGAGATTGATGGTGTACTCCATGAGTACTCCGCGATCGAAGGTGTTCAGGAAGACGTAATTGAAATCCTGTTGAACCTGAAAGGCCTGGCTATCAAACTGCACGGTCGTGACGAAGTTACGCTGACCTTGTCGAAAAAGGGTTCGGGGGTGGTTACCGCTGCCGATATTCAGCTGGATCACGATGTCGAGATCGTCAACCCCGATCACGTAATCGCGAACCTGGCGTCCAACGGCGCCCTGAACATGAAGCTCACCGTAGCTCGTGGTCGCGGTTACGAGCCGGCTGACTCCCGTCAAACCGACGAAGACGAAAGCCGTAGCATTGGCCGTCTGCAGCTGGACGCTTCGTTCAGCCCGGTGCGTCGTATCGCCTATGTGGTCGAGAACGCCCGTGTTGAACAGCGTACCAACCTGGACAAGCTGGTCATTGATCTGGAAACCAACGGCACCCTGGATCCTGAAGAGGCTATCCGTCGCGCTGCGACCATCCTGCAACAGCAGTTGGCCGCGTTCGTCGACCTCAAAGGTGACAGCGAGCCTGTCGTAGTCGAGCAGGAAGACGAGATCGATCCGATCCTGCTGCGTCCGGTTGACGACCTGGAACTGACTGTACGTTCGGCCAACTGCCTCAAGGCGGAGAACATCTACTACATCGGCGACCTGATTCAGCGTACCGAAGTAGAGCTGTTGAAAACTCCTAACCTTGGCAAGAAGTCCCTGACTGAAATCAAGGACGTCCTGGCCTCTCGTGGTCTGTCTCTCGGCATGCGCCTCGACAACTGGCCGCCTGCAAGTCTTAAGAAAGACGACAAGGCGACCGCCTGATCGTCGTAATCACCGAACGTAGTGTTTGGTAAGGAATGAATCATGCGTCATCGTAAAAGTGGACGTCACCTGAGCCGTACCAGCTCTCACCGCAAGGCTATGTTCCAGAACATGGCAGTGTCGTTGATCGAGCACGAGCTGATCAAAACCACCCTGCCGAAAGCCAAGGAACTGCGCCGCGTTGCCGAGCCGCTGATCACCCTGGCCAAGGAAGACAGCGTTGCTAACCGTCGTCTGGCCTTCGATCGTACCCGTTCGAAGACTGCCGTTGGCAAACTGTTCAACGACCTGGGCAAGCGTTACGCCACTCGTCAGGGCGGCTACCTGCGCATCCTGAAGTGCGGTTTCCGCGCTGGCGACAACGCGCCTATGGCGTACGTCGAGCTGGTTGATCGTCCGGTCGGCGGTGCTGTAGAAGCTGCTGAGTAAGACGTTCTGTCTGCTACAAAGAACCGGGCCTAGTGCCCGGTTTTTTGTGTGTTAATAAATTGTTTATTTCTATCGGTGCGAGTCGTTTAATAAATTTGTTTGGAAATTACTGTTCGTCGATACTCCTTTTCAAGCCGATCAGCCGGCACTCGAATACCGATAAGGAGAGCCCATGAGCACGATTCTCACCACCGCCAGCGGTGCACCTGTAGCCGATAACCAGAACTCGCGTTCCGCCGGCCCTCGTGGCCCGCTGTTGCTCGATGATTTTCACCTCATCGAAAAGCTCGCGCATTTCAATCGCGAAAACATCCCAGAGCGCCGCGTACACGCCAAAGGCTCCGGTGCCTATGGCACCTTCACCGTCACCCGCGATATCACTTCGTACACCAGTGCCAAGCTGTTTGAGCAAGTCGGCAAACAGACCGAAACGTTCTTGCGGTTTTCCACTGTCGGCGGCGAACGTGGCTCTGCAGACACTGAGCGTGACCCACGTGGCTTTGCGGTCAAGTTTTACACCGAGGAAGGCAACTGGGACATCGTCGGCAATAACACGCCTGTGTTCTTCATTCGCGACCCGCTGAAATTCCCAGACTTCATCCACACCCAAAAGCGTCACCCGCAAACCAATCTGAAGAACGCGCAGATGATGTGGGACTTCTGGTCGCATTCGCCTGAGGCGTTGCACCAGGTCACCATTCTGTTCTCCGATCGGGGTATCCCAGACGGTTATCGGCACATGCATGGGTTCGGTAGCCACACCTACAGCCTGGTCAATGCCCAAGGGCAACGCACCTGGGTGAAGTGGCACTTCAAGACCCAGCAAGGTATCAAGAACTTGGCGCCGGCTGAGGCGGCCCGTCTGGCTGGCAGCGATCCCGACTACGCTCAGCGCGACCTGTTCGAAGCCATCGAGCGTGGCGATTACCCGCGTTGGACCGTGTGCATCCAGGTAATGAGCGAAGCTGAGGCCGCCAGCCGCGATGAGAACCCGTTCGATGTGACTAAAACCTGGTCCCAGAAGGAGTACCCATTGATCGAAGTGGGTGTGCTGGAGCTCAACCGTAACCCGCTCAACTATTTCGCCGAAGTCGAGCAGGCGACGTTCGGTCCGAGCAATATGGTGCCCGGGGTCGGCTTGTCGCCAGACCGCATGCTGCAGGGCCGTGTGTTCGCATATGCCGATGCCCATCGCTACCGTGTAGGCACCAATCATCAGCAACTGCCGGTCAATGCGCCACGTAGCCCAGTCCATAGCTATCAGCGTGATGGAGCCATGGCCACCGGTAGCTACGGCAGCGCGCCCAACTACGAGCCTAACAGCTATGCCGATGCACCCAAGCAATCACCGCGTCATGGGGAACCTGCATTGGCGCTTAGCGGTGCCGCAGACCGCCACGATCACCGTGCGGACAGCGATTACTTCAGCCACGCAGGCGCCTTGTTCCGTTTGATGAGCGATGAGCAGAAGGCGCTTTTGATCAACAACATCGCCGGAACCATGGGTGGCGTGAGTGAGGATGTGATCCAGCGTCAGTTGCAGTACTTCTTCAAGGCAGACCCCGCCTACGGCGAAGGCATTGCCAAAGCGTTGGGCATGAATCTCGCCTGAGTCGAAGTGATAAACAGAACCGCCCTCATTTGGGCGGTTTTTCAATGAATATCACTACTGTTTAACCGATTTATTGCGCCTGATTGCGCATTTTTCAGTGACCACAGTCGAAAGCTGGTTCACACTATATGCATCAAACCGTTTTCACAGGGAGAAGCAGGGCGATGCAAGGTCACCCGGACGTTATCAACTACCTCGTCACGTTGCTCAAGGGTGAACTGGCCGCACGCGACCAGTACTTCATCCACTCGCGCATGTACGAAGACTGGGGCTTGTCCAAGCTCTATGAGCGCATCAACCACGAGATGGAAGAAGAAGCCCAGCACGCCGATGCGTTGATGCGTCGTATCCTCATGCTAGAAGGCACGCCTGACATGCGCGCGGACGACCTGGAAGTGGGGAGCACCGTGCCAGAGATGATCGAGGCCGACCTCAAGCTCGAGTACAAGGTGCGTGGCGCACTGTGCAAAGGTATCGAGCTGTGTGAGCTGCACAAGGACTACGTCAGCCGTGACATCCTGCGTGCGCAACTGGCCGACACCGAAGAAGATCACACCTATTGGCTGGAGAAGCAGCAAGGTCTGATCAAGGCTATTGGCCTGCAGAATTACTTGCAGTCGCAAATGTAAAACAGGGGGCGCTAATGCGCCCCCTTGTTGTTTCAAGCCCGATCACGCTCCAGCAGCGGTTTGAGGTAGTGCCCGGTGTAGGATTGCTTCATCTTGCTCAGCTCCTCTGGGGTGCCGCAGGCGATGATCTGCCCACCCTTGGATCCGCCCTCCGGGCCCAGGTCTACAAGCCAGTCAGCCGTTTTGATCACATCCAGGTTGTGCTCGATCACCACTACGGTGTTGCCGTGATCACGTAGTCGATGCAGCACATCCAGCAGTTGTTGAATATCGGCAAAGTGCAGGCCGGTGGTCGGCTCGTCCAGGATGTACAGGGTCTTGCCGGTATCGCGCTTGGACAGCTCACGCGACAGCTTCACGCGCTGCGCCTCACCACCGGACAAGGTGGTTGCCGACTGCCCCAGCTTGATATACGACAATCCCACGTCCATCAGCGTCTGAAGCTTGCGCGCCAGCGCCGGTACCGCATCGAAGAACTCGCGGGCATCCTCGATGGTCATTTCCAGCACCTCGTGGATGTTCTTGCCTTTGTACTTGATTTCCAGGGTCTCGCGGTTATAGCGCTTGCTTTTGCACACGTCACAGGGCACATAGATGTCCGGCAGAAAATGCATTTCCACCTTGATCAGGCCATCGCCCTGGCACGCCTCGCAGCGGCCGCCCTTGACGTTGAACGAGAAACGCCCAGGCCCGTAGCCCCGTGAACGCGACTCTGGCACGCCGGAAAAAAGCTCACGGATCGGCGTAAAGATGCCGGTATAGGTGGCCGGATTGGAGCGCGGTGTACGGCCGATCGGGCTCTGGTCGATGTCCACAACCTTGTCCAGGTGCTGCAAGCCGTCCATGCTGCTGTGCGGCGCGGCTTCCAGGCTGCTCGCGCCGTTCAGGGCAGTGGCTGCCAGGGGGAACAGGGTGTTGTTGATCAGGGTCGATTTGCCCGAGCCCGATACGCCGGTCACGCAAGTCAGCAGGCCGATCGGCACTTCCAGGTCAACGTTCTGCAGGTTGTTGCCACGCGCGCCTTTGAGTTTGAGCTGCAGCTTCTTGTTGCGCGGTGTACGTTTGG
>NZ_JAFGYW010000406.1:0-446 GCF_017491595.1 Pseudomonas sp. 51_B | reverse complement strand
GTCTCTTCCTTCACGCCCGCTTTCGCGAGCTCGTCCGGCGAGAGCTGGCGATGCGTCGTCGAAGCGGGATGCGTCGCGAGCGACTTCGCGTCGCCGATGTTGACGAGGCGCGTGAAGAGCTTCAGCGCGTCCCGGAACGCGGCGCCCGCCGCGCGCCCGCCCTTCACGCCGAATGTCAGGATGCCCGGCGCGCGGCCCGACAGGTAGCGCTCGACGAGCGCGTGATCCCGATGATTCGGCAGCCCGGAATAATCGACCCATTCGACTTTTTCGTGCCGCGCGAGATGCTGCGCGATCCGGAACGGCGCGCGGCGCGCGCCGTCCGCGTAGACCGGCACGACTTCGTACACGCCGTCGCCGAAGATGAAGCCGCGGTCGAGCACCGGCACGCGCGCTTCGGAAAGCGGCACCAGCTCCTCGTGCGAAGCGACGCTCAGATAGACGAT
>NZ_JAFGYW010000405.1:0-446 GCF_017491595.1 Pseudomonas sp. 51_B | reverse complement strand
CAAATGGTCAGGCTGGCGAGGTTCAGATCCGACTGCACCGCCGGCGCGAAGAGTTTGCCCAGCGCATCGAGGGTGGCCCGCGCGGCAGGATCCTCCATCAGCGGCAAGTCGATCATCTGCTCGATACTGCGCCCGCGCAGCCTGGTCCAGACCTGCTGATATTCGTCGCGCACCTGAATATCGTCCGGACGCGCTGGCCAATCGATGCCGACCTGACGCAGAAAGGCCAGACACACCGTCACCGCCCGGTCACTGCGATCGAGCAGCAAGTAGACATCCATCTGCATGCACGCCACCGCCGCGCGCTCGACGGTGGTCACGGCGCGCTCGGCCAATGTCGCCAGGCGCGAGTCGGCAAGCTGCAGTTGGCCGGTGAGAAATTCGCACTCGGCACGGTTCAGCTCCAGAGCGAAACCCAGTTCATGCCGACTGTCATAACCCTGCTC
>NZ_JAFGYW010000404.1:0-447 GCF_017491595.1 Pseudomonas sp. 51_B | reverse complement strand
TCGGCGCTCAACGCCGCGACCGTCGAGCGCGTCTTATCGAAAAACAGTCTCGGCGACGGCGCGACGCCCGTTTTCGCCTTGATCTGCTTGAGCACTTCGACGAGATTGCGCGAATTGCCGCCTATGTCCAGAAAACGGGTATCGCCTGTCCCCTTCTTGACGCCGATCACGCTCTCCAGAATCTGAATCAACATCGTTTCGGTTTTCATGGATTCACTTCCTCCTGGTTACTTTCGTTGATGCGCTGTTGCAATATCGACAGAAGCGCTTTGCGATCCGTCTTTCCCGATGACAACTGCGGAAACTGATCGAGAACCTTGACGTGGCGGGGCACCATGTAGGCGGGCAGCTCTGCCGCGAGGCGCTGCCTGATTTCGTCGGCCTTGCAATCGGCGTCGAGCGGCGCGCCGCGTTCGAGCAGCACGCCGGCGGCGAGCAGCGTCTCGC
>NZ_JAFGYW010000403.1:0-447 GCF_017491595.1 Pseudomonas sp. 51_B | reverse complement strand
CGCTGAAGGTGATCGAGCAGGCCGGTCCAGCCGTCCTGCACCAGGTCCCGCTCGAACGGCTCGCCCGAGATCACGGCGGTGAAATTGTCCATGCGCTCGCGCTGCCAGCCCGCCGTCAGGCTATCCGCCCAGCCTTGATCGGTCGCGCGATCATCGCGCACGCCAATCGCCGACGGCGTGCGCTGGAAGACATAGAGCTCCTTTGCCGAACGGCCGAGATGCGGCACGCAGTGCACGGCGGTGGCACCGGTGCCGATGATGCCGACGCGCTTGTCGGCAAGTCCGGTCAGGCCGCCATCGGCGTTGCCGCCGGTGTAGCCGTAGTCCCACCGGCTGGTATGAAAGCTGTGACCTTTGAAGGTCTCGATGCCGGGAATGCCCGGCAGCTTCGGCCGGCTGAGCGGACCTCCCGCGAGAATGACGAAGCGGGCAAGGATCCGGTCGCCC
>NZ_JAFGYW010000402.1:0-447 GCF_017491595.1 Pseudomonas sp. 51_B | reverse complement strand
GTTAGAGGGGGCTTACTTTTCAAAGTTGTATTCGCTGGCAAGTGCAAGTATTGCTTTCCTTGCTTCACTGCTGCCTTGTTTTTCAAGAAATCCTCAATTCTCGGATCTGCCGAAAAAATTTCCACATGGACTTGATAACTTCTCGAAACCCCTCCATCAGGACCTGCCAATGTTTCATTTAAACCAAGAAAGCCGATTACGTCACCTGCCTTAATTGCCGTATCCATAGCTACGACCTTGTCAAACTCCGTAGGAATCAATCCAAGCAGTTTAACATAAGGCTTTTCAACACAAGCCCAAAAAGTTGCTTGGACAGGAGTGGAATGGCTTTTCAAACCGGTTGCAGTGCCAGAAGTACTTGGCACGAAGCAACATTCCGCCATTTTGTATGACTTAGAGCCAATCTTCAGGCTAAAAACTTTCCCACTATCAAATTCTATTACGCTA
>NZ_JAFGYW010000401.1:0-447 GCF_017491595.1 Pseudomonas sp. 51_B | reverse complement strand
TCAACCGCTAAAGCAACGGCGCCACCACCGGCTCCTTGCGCGGCCACGCATCGAGCACAGCCTTGAACAGCGTCGCCAGCGGGATCGCAAAGAACACCCCCCAGAATCCCCACAACCCGCCAAACAACAGCACCGCGCAGATGATTGCCACCGGATGCAGATTCACTGCTTCCGAAAACAGCAACGGCACCAGCACGTTGCTGTCCAGCGTCTGAATGATCCCGTAGACCGCCATCAGGTAGATGAACTGGTCGCTCCAGCCCCACTGGAATAGCGCAATCAGCAGCACCGGTACGGTCACCACCACCGCACCGACATACGGCACCACCACCGACAAACCGACCAGCAACGCCAGCAGCGCCGCGTAATTCAGGCCCAGCGCGATGAAGGCGATGTAGGTCACGCCGCCGCAAATCACGATCTCGATGCCTTTGCCACGTATGTAAT
>NZ_JAFGYW010000400.1:0-447 GCF_017491595.1 Pseudomonas sp. 51_B | reverse complement strand
ACGAAGCGCAGGGCGGCGGTGACATTGGCGTTGCCAACGAGGTTCAACCGGGTAACGCGCTCCAGACCGGTGCTGAGTATCGGCATATCGCCACTGAAGGCCGCCGTTGCCCTGAGTTCTTCAAGGCGCGGGTACGTGGGCGGGCTGCGCCAGAATTGTTCGATCTGTTGCGCAAAGTCTCGCCTGGCATCCAGTTCGCGGGTCTGCGTCTCGAGCGGCAGACGTTCTCCCGATTCGGCGGCAGTCACGGCGGCCTGGTTGATCCATTGGCTGAGTTCGAGATTCACAACGCCGAGCTCATTTTCCCAGCGTGACAACTGTGCTCCGCACTCGGCCAATGGCCCGGGCAATCGGTACAAAACCCGTGTCGCGCCTTCGGTGTCAAGGGAAGGGAACAAGGCGATGGTGCGCTGCAGATCCTCCTGCACAGGCCGGACCCCGAAGTGC
>NZ_JAFGYW010000399.1:0-447 GCF_017491595.1 Pseudomonas sp. 51_B | reverse complement strand
GGGTAACACAGGAACAACTGCCGGTGATACTGGTAGTTGGTGTGAAACTCGGCTGTATTAATCACGCGATGTTGACTGCACAGGTAATACAACACGCCGGACTGACTCTGGCGGGTTGGGTGGCGAACGATGTTACGCCTCCGGGAAAACGTCACGCTGAATATATGACCACGCTCACCCGCATGATTCCCGCGCCGCTGCTGGGAGAGATCCCCTGGCTTGCAGAAAATCCAGAAAATGCGGCAACCGGAAAGTACATAAACCTTGCCTTGTTGTAGCCATTCTGTATTTGGTTAAATTGCGAGCGAGATCGCGTCTTCGATTGACTGCAATTTAACCAATTAAATTCTAAAATAATCACGAAAAAAATTTTACTTCCGCCTCATGCGGCGAATGTGGGAATTGCCCAGGCGGCGGGGGATAGGGGCTGGAGACAGTTATCCACTA
>NZ_JAFGYW010000398.1:0-447 GCF_017491595.1 Pseudomonas sp. 51_B | reverse complement strand
ATCGGTGTGCGCAATTCGTGGGACACCGCGTTGGTCAGTTCGCGCTGGTTGGCGATCAAGCCCTCGATGCGCGCCGCCATCAGATTGAAGTGCTCGGCCAGATCGCGGATGTTCGAGCGCCGCGACAACTGGATGCGCACCGACAGATCGTTGTCGCCGAAACGCTCGGCGGCCAGCCGCAGCTTTTCCAGGTCGCGCCAGTGTGGACGCACCCAAAAAAACAGAACGATGCCGATCAACACCGCGAGCATCATGTACGCCGCGGTGATGTAGAACGGCATCAGGCTCGGCTCTGGCGGCAGCTTGATGCTGAGCAACTGCGAGCCACCATCGATGTTGCTGATGAACTGCGTGTAATCGTCGCGGATCACCAACAGGTTTCGCGCGAGCTCGGCTTTTTCCTGCGGTGTCAGGGCCAGTTGATCGGCCTCGACCAGACCCAGCGAC
>NZ_JAFGYW010000397.1:0-447 GCF_017491595.1 Pseudomonas sp. 51_B | reverse complement strand
CCGACTACTGCGCATCCACGACGGGCTGGAGGAGTGGCGTGACCACACCCGCCCCGATGCCATTGCCGTCGAGAAAGTGTTTGCCCAGCACAACCGCAATACGGTAGCTGGTACCGCTCAGGCAGCCGGAATCGCGATGATGATTGCCGCCCGGCATGGTCTTCCAGTTGCTCTTCACACTCCAAGTGAGGTTAAAGCGGCAATCTCGGGTTCAGGACGAGCCGACAAAGCCCAGGTGGGTTTCATGGTGGCACGGGTGTTGCGGCTCTCGGCTCCTCCCAAGCCTGCTGATGCTGCCGACGCTGTCGCCTTGGCGATCTGCCACCTGTGGCGTGGCGGGGCGGCTCGTCGCATTGAAGCTGCTGTGGCTACGCAACGACGCGGTCGGCGTGTGCCCCGTTCTTGGAAGGACCTAGCCCGGTGATTTCCCATTTTTCCGGCACGGTA
>NZ_JAFGYW010000040.1:0-18253 GCF_017491595.1 Pseudomonas sp. 51_B | reverse complement strand
AGCTCGCGATGCGCCGCGCGGGCGGCGCTCGATCTGCGCCCCAACATCAACCTCAAGGCATACACCCCAAAGGCTCAATCACTCTTCCGCCTGATCCTCACCACCCTGTCGGCTCATCCCGTACTTACGCATTTTCTCGACCAAAGTGGTCCGACGAATCCGCAACCGTTCGGCCGCGCGCGCAACGATGCCATTGGCATCGTCCAAAGCCTGCTGGATAAGCCCCTGTTCCAGGCTGCCAAGGTAGTCCTTCAGATCCAGACCCTCAGGCGGCAACATCGCATGATTGCTGAAATTCGGCGTATGGCCATTGATCGCCACCCGCTCCTCCAGATCGCTGCGCAGGCTATCGACCAGTTGCTCGTCCTCGTCATCGACATAACGGAATTTCTTCGGCAACTCCGATACCCCGATAACCCCGTACGGGTGCATGATAGCCATGCGCTCTACCAGGTTGGCCAGCTCGCGGACGTTCCCCGGCCAGCCGTGGCGGCAGAGCGACATGATCGAGGCCGAGTTGAAGCGGATCGAACCGCGCTTCTCGTGCTCCATGCGCGAAATCAGCTCGTTCATCAACAGCGGAATGTCTTCCACTCGCTCGCGCAGTGGCGCCATTTCGATCGGGAAGACATTGAGCCGGTAGTACAGGTCTTCGCGGAAAGTGCCATCCTCGATCATGGTTTCGAGGTTCTTGTGAGTCGCGGCGATGATCCGCACATCGATGCTTTGGGTCTTGTTGCTGCCCACTCGCTCGAAGGTGCGCTCCTGCAGCACCCTCAGCAACTTGACCTGCATAGGCAATGGCATGTCGCCAATTTCGTCGAGGAACAGTGTGCCGCCGTTGGCCAGCTCGAAACGCCCGGCACGGCTGGTGATGGCACCCGTGAACGCGCCCTTCTCGTGACCGAACAGCTCGCTCTCCAGCAACTCAGCCGGGATCGCGCCGCAGTTGACCGGCACGAACGGTGCTTCGCGGCGTTTGGAATGGTAGTGCAGGTTGCGCGCCACCACTTCCTTGCCAGTACCGGACTCGCCAAGGATCAGCACGCTGGCATCGGTATCGGCGACCTGCTGCATCATCTGGCGCACATGCTGGATGGCACGGCTGGTGCCGACCAGGCTACGGAACAGGTTCGGCTCACGCTGGCGTCCGCGCTCGCGGGCCTGGTCATACATCTCGCGATAGACCTGGGCACGGTGCAGCGAGTCGAGCAGCTGACTGTAGCTCGGCGGCATCTCGAGGTTGGAAAGTACCCGGCGGCGCAGTTCTTCCGGAAACTCCGCAGAAGAATTTTCACCGATCAGCAAAACCGGAAGGAACTCATCCCACCCAGCCACTGTCTTAAGGAGCCCAAGCACACTGCCCGGAGCACTGACAGTACCGATCAGCACGCATAGCACTTCGCGGCTCGAAGACAGGTCGCCCACGACCTGCTGCCAATCCTGGCTGGAGCACGGAAGATTTTCTTCGCCGAGGAAGTTCAGGACCACCGCCAGATCGCGGCGGCGGGCGCTGTCGTCATCGATCAGGAGAATCTTGGTTTCACGCCACATGCAATAGCAACTTCCCTAGTCATATCGGCGCCCTGTGAGGGGCATGCTCGACATCTCCGACTGAATGGTCAGTGTTCGGACGTCTGAAATTCGAAAACAGCCACTAGTAAAGTCAAAAAAACCCGTGCAGTCAAATTAATGGCGCACGGCTTTTTGCACATCTGTGGTCACGTGAACAGATGGTATACCTTGGCGGCATTTTTCGCCTGACGGATTTGCATCATCTCGTCGACTATTGATTGACGCTCCCCACTTGCAACGTCAATCAATTGCCGGTAGACGACCAACAGTTGCTCCAGGCTGTCGCGCACATCGGCTTCCTGGCCGACCGCTTCATCGAGCACATCATTGATGCGCAGGCGGCATTCCAGATCCAGCTCGCCCACTGCACTCCAGTCACGCTTGTGCAACGCGGTAAGCAGCAGCTGACGGGTCTGTTCGATTCGCTCGATTACTTCGCTCATCTCATGCTCCTGGCTCAGGAAGCCGACTGGTCGGCGATGGCGTCCCAACCTTCCTTGACTGTGATCAGCAAGCGCGCCACTTCATCGATGATTTCGGGGTCGCTCTTGGCGTTGGCCTCGATCAAGCGACGGCTCATGTAGGTGTACAGGCTGTCCAGCTCGGCCAGGCTGTCGGCGTGGTTTTCCAGGTCCAGGCCTTCGCGCAGGCCACCGATAATGTCGATGGCTTTGCCGATCAGGATGCCTTTCTGGGCGACATCCTTGCGGGCAATTGCGCCTTTGGCCTGAGCCATACGATCAAGGCCGCCCTGCATGAGCATCTGCACCAGGCGGTGCGGGCTGGCTTCGGATGTCTGCGCCACGCCGTTGACTTTCTGATACTGCCGAAGGGCCAACATCGGGTTCATGGATCTACCTCGTTGCAGCGAAATGGGTTGCTTGTAACTTGTGTATCGCCTGGACGTCAAAAAACTTTAGCGACCCTACGCAAAAGCCCGGCGCATCCAGGGATGCCGCCGGGCTTTTGGCAGGCTCAGTTAATCAGGACTTTTTAGCTTGAGCGTTGATCGCTTCGAAGATCGAGGTGATTTGGTCGGCCTGGGCTTTCATTTTGCCAAGGGCAGTATCCAGCGCGACATACTGCTTGGTCAGCGACGCTGTCAGCGACTCTGTCCGGCGATCAAGCGCCTCCTGCTGATCAGAAAGCTGCTTGGCCGCCTTGTCCAGGTTGGACTTGCGCGTCGCAAGGCTGCCATCGGTCTTGTTGTACGGATCGATGGCATTGTTCATGCGCTCGAAAATGCCATTGGTGCCGGTGAACAGGTTCTGCACTTCTGCGCCGAGCTTCTTGTCGTCCATCGCAGATGTGAACTTGATGCTATTGAACTCCAACGTGCCGTCTTTCTGGGTATTGATGCCCAACTGACTCAGCGTCGTCAGGCTATCGCCGGCACCGACTTCGCTCAGGAC
Organism: Pseudomonas sp. 51_B; assembly: GCF_017491595.1. Taxonomy (NCBI): domain Bacteria; kingdom Pseudomonadati; phylum Pseudomonadota; class Gammaproteobacteria; order Pseudomonadales; family Pseudomonadaceae; genus Pseudomonas; species Pseudomonas sp. 51_B. The sequence goes on along the minus strand of NZ_JAFGYW010000040.1, from coordinate 15,266 downwards.
TTTGCGCACATCGCCCAGCAGAGAGCGGGTGGTTGGGTCATTGGTGAGTGGGCCAAGAATCAGGTTGTCATCACTGTCACGACTGGTGGAAGTCAGCGAAGTGATCGCTTTCTGCATTGTGTTGTAAGCATCGACGAAGCTCTGAATCGACTTTTTCAGGCCGTCGTTGTCCGCCGCAACGGTCACCGCAGTTGGCGAACCCGTACTGCCGCTACCGGTCCTGGCGCTGACGCCAGTCAATTGCAGCGTCAGGCCGCTGATGGCCTTGTCGACGGTGTTGGTCGCACTGGTGACCTTCAAGCCATCGATGGTCAGTTCGGCATCCTGGGCCAGGGCAGTGATGTACCCCGCGCCAGTGCCAGACATCTGCGAAGTACCATCGATTTCCAGCTCGGCGATACCGCTCAGGGAAATATCGGAACCGGCGCCGGTGGCGGTGGAGCTGAGCACAAGGCGCGAACCGCCTTGTTCGTTGACGATGTTGGCGGTAATGCCGTTTGCGCTCATTTCCTTGTTGATCTGATCACGCACGCTCTGCAACGTTGCACCGCTGGCAACATCGAGATCGTAGGTTTTTCCACCTTGGCTGATGGTCAATTTACCAGCACTGATGGAGCTGCTTGCCCCACCTGCGAACTGTTGGCTTGCAACCTTCGAACCGGTCGCCAGCTTGTCCACGATTACATCGTAGTTTCCTGTCACCGCCGAGTTACTCGACGTGATCTTGACCACGGCTTCGTTCGCCGACTTCGCAGAATAGGCGTTGAAGGAGGGAGCATCCTTGTCGTTGAGCTTCTTCATGGCGTCCTGGAACGCCGTCAGAGCACTGCGCAAAGAACCGATCCCCGAGATCAACGCGGTGTTGTTGCTGGTTTGCCGGGTGATCTGGGTTTGCTTGGCGGATGTATCAGCCTTGACCAGCGCGTTCACGATCTCGGTGATGTTGAGACCAGAGCCCAGGCCGGTTGTTGGGGTGAGTGCGCTTGCCATGCCGTAATCCCTCTTTCAACGGGCCGGCGCTACTCCTGCAGCGCCAGCATGTATCACTTCATTGATGTTCGCCGCCCATCATACTTTGGCGTCGAACAGAACACTGTTGACATCACTCAAACTGTGAGCAATTCGCAGCGCTTCTTCCGAAGGCAACTGGCGAATCAGCTTACCACTGTCTGTAGCAATGACCTTGACCACAATCTGGCCGGATTCCTCATCCATGGAAAACTCAAGGTTGCGTTGGGTAGCTTTGAGAAATTTCTCGATTTCCGCTACAGCGCTTTTGACCTTATCGGCATCTTGCGCGTCCTGCTTGGCCTTTTCGCCAGTGGCTGCAGGCTGAGCTTCTTCCGACGGCCGGTTAACCGGCTTATCGACGGCCTGCTCGGCCGGTTTTGCGGCCGGATAAGACAAATTCAGCTTGACGCTCATGTCCATCTCTACCACCTCGCAATGCAAAGGCGGGGAAGCGCCGATCAAGCACTCCCCCGCCGGTCACCATCGGCGATTACTGAAGCAGCTTCAGTACAGCGGATGGCAGCTGGTTGGCCTGAGCCAGAACCGAAGTGGATGCCTGCTGCAGGGTCTGCTGCTTGGTCATCTGAGCGGTTTCAGCGGCGAAGTCGGTGTCCTGTACACGGCCACGAGCGGCTTCGGCGTTCTCGTTGATGTTCTGCAGGTTGTTGATGGTGCTGGTCAGACGGTTCTGAACGGCACCCAGGTCAGCACGGTTGGTGTTGATGGTCTGCAGAGCGGTGTCGATAGCGGCGATGGCGGCGCTGTAGTTGGTTTCCGAGACGCTGCTGCTCGAACCCTGAATGTTGATGCCCGAGCCGATGCCCAGCGAGGAGGCGTCGAACTTCTGGTTCAGGTCGATGGTGATCTGGTTCGAGCTGCCGGTGTTCGAGCCAACCTGGAAGGTCATGGTCGAAGCCGAACCGTCCAGCAGGTTCTTGCCGTTGAGCTGGGTGCTGTTGGCGATACGGGTCAGTTCCGAAGCCATCGACTGGAACTCTTTGTCCAGGGCGATACGGTCATCGGTGCTGTTGGAGTCGTTACGCGACTGAACAGCCAGTTCACGCATACGCTGCAGAATGTTGGTCTGCTCTTGCATCGCGCCTTCAGCGGTCTGGGCGATGGAGATACCGTCGTTGGCGTTTTTGATTGCCATGGTCTGACCACGGATCTGCGAGGTCATGCGGGTAGCGATCTGCAGGCCAGCGGCGTCGTCTTTGGCGCTGTTGATTTTCAGGCCGGAGGACAGACGGGTCATCGAAGTGGCCAGTGCATCGGAAGCACGGTTCAGGTTCTTCTGAACGCCCAGGGAGGTAGTGTTGGTGTTAACAGTCAAAGCCATGACGAATTCCTCGTTGGATTGGGTACTACGGCTTCCGGCCTTGGCAAATCGCCGGGTGTGGCACAGAGAACCTTCGTAATTGTTATCGTCGTCAGGGCGGGTTGCTTTAGGAGATTTTTCAAAAAAATTGCTGGCATCCTGCCAGCCCAATGAATTCAAGGAGTTGACGCCAGATTACAGACGCTCAAAAAACCATAGCCCGGAAAACAAAACGCCGCCATAAGGCGGCGGCGTTCAGCAAGACTACCTGCGGTCAGTCCGAGCGCTCGATGATCGCTGACCCCCACGACAGGCCCACGCCAAAACCACTCAGCGCAACACGGCGATGCTGCGAGCCCACGACGTGCTTTTCCAGCAGCAACGGAATGCTCGAGGACACTGTATTGCCGGTTTCGACCATATCCTTGACGAAACGCTGCTTGTGCTCGCCTTCAAGGAAGCGCGCGGAAACCGCATCGACGATCGCCGCACTACCCTGATGCAGGCAATAGAGGTCGATGTCCTCGGCCTTCAATTCACTGGTGTCGAGCAACTGCTGCAGGTGTGCAGGCACCTTGACCAGGGCGAAGTTGTAAACCTGGCGGCCGTTCATGAAGAACTTGCCATCGGTGGTGCGCAGATGCTCGGCACCGGCACCATCGCTGCCGAACAGCGATTTGCCCAACTGCCAGGTAGCACCATGGCCCATCCAGGTAGCAGTGGCGGCATCACCAAACAGCATGGTGGTGTTGCGATCTTCGGGGTCGACGATCTTCGAGTAAGGGTCTGCGGTAATCAGCAAGCCATTTTTCAGACCAGCCGCTTCCATGAACCCTTTGATCGCATACAAGCCGTAGACGTAGCCCGAGCAACCCAGAGAAATGTCGAACGCAGCAACCGCCGTGGACAGCCCCAGCTTGTGCTGCACGATGGCAGCGGTGTGGGGCAAACCCTCGGCGTCACCGTTCTGGGTCACGACGATCACCACGTCGATACAGGCCGGGTCCAACGCAGGATTGGCGGCGAACAGTTTCTTGCAGGCCTCAACGCACAGGTCGGAGGTTTCTTGAGCCTCGGCCTTGCGAGGCAAGAACGTAGATCCGATCTTGCCGAAGATGAAATCCTGATCTTTGCCGAATTTCGCGCCCTGGGCGTAGTTATCCACGCCTTCAGTCGGCACGTAACTGGCGATGCTTTTAATGCCAATCATATGGCTTCCCAATTCAATGTCAGCAACATGCCCCTGCGCGCGGGCCCAGCCGCGGTTGAATCGAAACGATGGGCGGACGGTTCACGGGCGCAGACGTTAACGAATGTAACGATGATAACAGTGAAGATGCCCGTCGTGACTTCCAAGTCACGCGTTTTGTCGAATCCTGGTCGTAGAGAGTGGTCAGATAAGCCCAAAAGCAAAAAAAACGCCCCGGCAAAGCCGGGGCGCAATCAGTTGCCAGGTCGCTCAGGAGGCCTCACGCCAACCAAGCACGCTGCCAAGCCAACAGGTGATCGCCTTCAAGCATCCAGTCGGCCAGGACCTGCTCGCGCAACTGCTCACCCATCGCAGCACTTGCAGCCTGGTCATGCAGGTGCATGCGGATCGCCTCCACCCAGCTCGCTGGCTGGTTCTGCACCCGCGTAACGTGAAGCGGCCCCTGGTATGCACGCACATCGCTGGCGATGACTGGCACGCCACAAGCCCCAAACTCAAGCAAGCGCAGGTTGCCGGCGCATGCGCTGATGGGCCCCTCAGCCAGCGGAGCCAGCGCCAGGTCAAGGTCAAGCCCTGCGAGCAACCTTGGGTAAACGACGGCACCCAGAATCGGAGTGACCGTCTGCACATCAGCCTGCAAGCCTGGGGGGCAGGCACCGAGCACAACCCATTCCACTTCTTGCTTGAGCATGCTGGCTACTTCGGTCAGCAATGCCTCCTCGGCGGTGCCCAGCCAGCCCCCTACCAGCCCTACCCGCGGCTTGTGCCCGACGCCGCGCCGACTGCGCAGGCCCTGCCATTGCGCTGGCGACAAGCGGCTTTCGACCACCCGTATATCGCGATGTGCCTCGGCGAACGTTTCCGCTAACGCAGGGTTGGCAACCACCAAGCGATCGGCATGCGCCATGGCTGCATTCAGACCTTGAAGCAGATGCCCGAAGCGTTGTCGATCCACCGAAAGCTGCCCCCAGGCTTGCGCATCAAGATCAATCACTTTGAACGCATGCGAAAACGCTGACAGGCGCCGCAGGCACTCGATCTGCTCAGCTTCGATGGGGCGGCGCACGATTACGCAATCCGGCGCAAAGCGCTCAATCTCGGCAAACGACAAACGGCTTTGCACCAACGTTGCGTCCAGTAGGCCTTCACGGCTCAACGCTTGCAGCGGTTGTATGATTCGCTGCTCATCGCCCTCCTGCACATCTTCCACGCAGGCCAACACCCTAGGCAGCGGGCGCCAAGAGGCCAGGGGCTGCCAGCTCAGCGCAGACGGAACAACGCTGTATTCTGGCCCAGAGAGGCGCAAATGCGGGCTGTAGGCGGGATCACGTGCCAGCAGCGGTAGCCAGCGTGCATACAGGGCATCCTCTTGCTCCACCGTAACAGCAGGTTCGGCCGTCTCACTGATCAGCAATGCCGCACGAGGCGTCCAGACATTGAGGTAGCCGGCCGCATGCAAGCGCAGGCACAGGTCGACATCCGCCCAGCACGCCAGCTCCGGTGACTCATCGAAACCGCCGAACTCATGGAACAGCGCTTTGCCCAGCATCATGCACTTGCCACTGACCGCCACCGCGTTCTGGTCAACAAGCAAACGTTGCTGATACCCCGGCGCCAGCATTGGACGCCCTTTGAATACACGACCAACCGGCCCATGCATGCCCAGGATCAGGCCACCATGGCGCACCGTGCAATCACTGGCAAGCAGCTTGGCCCCTACCGCACCCGCCTCCTGGCGGCAAGCGTGATTGACCAACTGCTGCAGCCAGTCGTCCTCCAGCACGGCGATACCGGCATGCAACCAGAGCAGCAACTCACCCGCCGCCTGCTCGGCCGCCAAGTTGCGCACTTGGACCGTAGAGAGATCGCTGCAAAAGCGCAGCACCTTAACCTGCGTCGCGTCCAGTTGCTCGACACCGGCCAACCAGGCTTGCAGCTGCGGATCATCTTGCCCCTGGTCGAGCAACAGGATCTCGAAGCGACGGTAGGTGGTCTTCTCGAGCAGGGTGTCCAGGCAACGGCGCAGGCGCTCCAGGCCGTCCTCGGTGGATACCAGGATACTCACCAGCGCACTCTCGCCGACCCCGTAATCCAGGTCGTAGTGCCCCGGCAGCCGGGCCGAGACGGTGCCACCCTCAAAGCCTCTGGCCAGCAGGTGCCGCTCGATAGCGGCGCGTTGCTCAGGGCTATCGACCAGCGCGGTGGCGGCACTGATCAACAAGGGTTCGTTGATGTGCCCCAGCCCTTGCAGCCCTTTGTCTTCTATCAGCCGCAGAATGAGGTCAAGTTCGAACGCCTCTGCGCTGTCCATCCGCAGACCGCCTGTTGCCAGCACCGCCTCACGGTTGAACAACCAATGGCGCGCGAGCACACCCGGCAGGCTCAGAAGCATGTCCAAATTGATGTCTGGCCGCACGGCCAACTGAAGTTCTGCGTTTGGCAAACGCCGCATCTCATCGCCGTAGACCGCACGCACACCTTCTGCGTCAATCAGGTCCAGCGCGGCAATCATCAGTCCACTGGCAGTGAACTCACAACCGGCCTCCACCAGCATGAACCAGTCGAAGGTGCCATTGCGCACGATCTGCTCGACCTGCTCGGGTATCGGCCCCTCGGCAAGTTCGATGAGCTCGATTGCAGGGTAAGCATTGTGCGCAGGGCTCAGGCTTTTGGCGGTCACAGCGAGGCTTTCACAGCTGGCCTGATGGTTGACCACCAGCACCGCTATCGTTGGCGCCCGCCCGCGGGTCAAGCGCTCGCTGATCAAGCGTTGCTGCACCGCATCAGGTACGCGCTCGGCGAGCCACTGCGACATATCGGGCTCCACAGGTAAAGCCGGGAACTGCGCCAGCGCTGCCTGAATCTGCTCTTGGGCAGTCGCCACCTGGCCTCCCTTGGCAGTGATCTCGGCGATCTGCGAGGCGAACAGGGTGCCAAACACCGTTTCGCGTAACTCTGCGTATGCCTGCCGGGTCTGAGGGGTGTCTGCCTGGCGCAAGCTTGTCTTGAGCTGATCGAGGCGCAGCAGGTCGGCATTGAGCTGCGCGCCGGTCTGCGCGGGCTTTAGCCCTTCGAAAAGGTGCACACGCCACTGCGGCTCGGTAGCCAGGATCAGCGAAACCAAACGCTCCATGACGAAGACTTTGCATTCATACCCCTCGGTTCCCCGATGCAAAGTGGCAGTATTCAACGCTTCTCCGTACGCGGTTGGCCACTCGCCAGTGCGCCATTGTTCAGCGCTTTGGAAGATGGTCTCCGCCAGGCTGAACCAGCGACGCCAGAATCGCGGCTTGGCGATGAAGTAGTTACAGAACTGTACCTGGGAGGCATCCATCACCAGGGTTTGCAAATCTACCCCAGGCGCCAGGCGACGGGCCATTTCGACGAACACCGGCCAGATATTGGGATGGTGAACCACGCCCTGGATGAAGGTGTTTTCGTAGCGGGCCCCGTCTGGATAGAACACCGGGAACAACAGAACATCGGCATCGTCTGGCGCCGAGGCAACGAACTCCAGCACCTGTCGCGACTCAAGCCCGGTCTTGTCCTTGAAGCGCGGTGAGAGCACGCCATAGAAGGTGTTCTCATCCAGGCTCGCATTCAGCAATACATTGCGCATCGGCCAGTATTCGGCCCAATCGGGGCGCTGCCCGACATTGTCCAGCGGTATGTAGCCCGGTTCCAGCTTCGCCCGCGTTTCATCCGAATAGAAGATCTGATGAATCCGTGCGCGCTCAGGCGCAACCACAGGCGTTGCCTGGGCAAAAGCGATGTATAGCGACAGCGGGCCGGCAAGCCCAGGCATGCCAGCGAAGCAACCCGAGCTGCGTAGCTCGACGTCGGTGATGCCACGCTCGTTAGGCTCATACGGCAGTCGCAGGCGCAGTGCACCAGCATCGCCGACAGTCACATCCCGTACAAAGCGTCCATTGACCCAAACCTGCGTGATGAACGGATAGACATCGTACTGCTGTCCCCGCGCCGCGCTGATCAGCAGTTCGAGGCCGTTTACCGACGGTGCGTGCTCAATGATCGGCGAAACCAGTTGCAAGCGCGCATTCGGCCCCGCCAAGAACTGGCCGGCTTGACCACCGACAATGGGCAGCACCGAACTGTCGAGCACGACGTTGAGTGTGTCGTGCTGCCAGGGCGCCACCGGCTCGCTAGCCCCAGCCACTTGCCACAACGTAGTGAAGACCTCGTGGTCAACAACCGCCGGCAGCTGCACGAGCAGGCGTTGCACTGCATGGGCCGGCAAAAGCTTCAGTGCACTGAGGCCCTGGGTTCGTTCAAGCGCCGCCCGTAACTGTTGACGAATCCAGACGCCGCTGTCCGTACTTGGCGGCTCAGGCGCTGCGGCGGCCGCGACGCTCAACGACATGGCGGAACATTCGCCGCTGGCCAGCGCTGCCAGCCCCTGGCTGACCTGATGGGCACTGCCAAGCTCGCAGCTCAGGCCAGCATCGACCATCAGGTAGGCCAAGTCAGCCGCCGGCTCAACCAGCCGCTGCTCGACCCACTGTGCTGGGGAAACGCTCCCATCAGAGCTGCCGATAACGCTGATGCGCTTGAACGCCAAGCGCTGATCGAATGCTTCACGCAGGCGCGCCGCCTGCTCGCGGTGCTGGCCGTCGATTACCACATGCAGCCGGGGCACCTGGGCGATGGCGGACGCCACCCGTTCGGCCGAGCGACCATCGCGATAATCACCATACAGGTGCTGCACGCGCGCACGCTGTGCATCTCGGCAGTGGCTTCGATGCAGATTGGCTGCATCGGCAAGCAGCGCGAGGAACGCCTGATCGTCACCGAACTCCATGCCGATATCCCGCCAGGCATTGCCAGGGGCGTCCGGGTTGTATTCCCAGTGGCCTACCCTAGCCTCGCTGGAATACAGCAGGATCGGGCGGTCCAGTACCATGAACTCGAATAGCAACGATGAGCGGTCGGCCACCAGAATGTCAGCTTCGGCAAAGCTGTCGGCGATGCTTGCCCCCGGGTCATCCACCAGCACCACACGCGGGTCGGCGGCAACTTGTTCACGCCACTGCGCCATCAGGTTGCGGAACAGCGCCTTGTCCACGACGAAGCTGTGTTCGTGTTGAACGATGGCCGGGTGCGGTTTGATGATGATTTTCGCTCGCGGATAGACTGAGCGAATCAGAGGTACGACTCGGTCGCCGAAGAATACCGCAGCGCTGATTTCCGGGTTGTAGGTCGGGGCGAACAGGATGGTCGGCTCATCGTTCAGGCATTGGCGCGCTGGCAGCCTGAACACCTGGTCTACCCAGGCATTACCGGTCAGCAGGAAGCCGTGCCGTGGATGCACGTCCGAGAGCAAGGTGTCTTCGATATCCCAGACGCTGCCGCACATGTAGTCGGCATGGTTGTACTGCGGTTCGGCGTACCCGTAACGCGTCACCGAGCCGTGGCGCATACCGATCAGCAACACCTGATGCGCATCGCAGTACTCACGCCAGAATTCTACCGACCAACCATCGGCGACGACGATGACCTGGGGCTTCCAGGCCATGACTTCGTCAATCGAAAGGCTCAACAGACTGTTCTGGAAACAGGCCGCGAGCGGGCGCAGCGAGCGGAAGTGAAACGGCATGCTGCCGTAACAGGCAACCCGAAGATCGGCAATCGGCAGCGATGCCGGTTGGCTCAGCACAGTGCCGAAGACGTACAGCACGCTGGTCTGCCCACAATTAGGCATGGTCAGTAACGGGTAGCGCGCTTGTTCGCGCAGGCCCAATGAGCGGATCAATGCCGTGTACTGGGGCTCTGGACGGTACTTGGCTTCGTACTGATCGTTGAGCAGGGTGCGGGCTTCGCGGCCTTGCAGCAGCACCGAGTCCTTGAGAATCAACTGCCCACCCGGCTTGAGCATCGACAGTGCTCTGAGCACGACGCGGGCGGCGGCGGTGTCGTCACTGATGGTGGTCAATACGCCCATCAGGCTGACCACATCGAAGCGCTGGGGCGAGGAAAACTCGAACACATCAGCGACCTGAAACTCGATGTTGTCGATGCCCTGCTCCCGCGCCTTGGCGCGGCCCTGTTCGATCAGCCGTTCCCCCACATCGAACGCCACCACTCGCCCAACGTGGCGAGCGAACAGCAGGCTGAAGTCGCCGTCCGCACAGCCTATGTCGAGCAGTTGGGCATTTTCAGGCAGGCCGGGCAGCACTTGCTCCAGCAGGCATTGGCGCTGGCGCTCATAAAGCTCGGCGGGGCCGATCTTGCCACGCTCGGTCTGGCTCCAGAAATGACGGGCGATCTGGCCTTGTGAATTATTACTCATGTTCGCCCCACTGGGTTGCAAAGACTTTACGTGCCATATCAAGGTCTGCCGTGGTGTCGATATCGAACGCTTTGAGTTCGAATGCCGGCAGGGGTAGGCAGGCTTCCAGGGCCTGATAGACGAAGATCGGCTGGTTGATCACCAACTGCGGCTTGATCACTGCGATGCCGGTCCATTCCATGGCGTAATGCGGCTCGCGGGTAAAGCCCAGCACTTGGCTGCCGGACGCATCGAGCTGCACGCGAACACCATCACTGGTGATGTAGGGCGATACGCCGATCAGTTGCTCGTGAGTCTGCGAGGCCTGAAGGAACGACTCGAAACTCCGCGCATCCATGACCGTGTCGGCGTCCAGCACCAGCATGCGCTCATCGAGATGGCGCGACACACGGTAGATGCTCTGCAACGTGTTGGTCCGCGCGTAATCAGGGTTGCGCACCACAATCAGGTCAGGCCGCAGGGAAATGGCGTGGGCGATGACATCCTCTTCCTGGTAACCCACCACCAGCCAGACCGTCTCGGCCCACTGAAGACGCTCCAGGTGCCAGTCGAGCAATGTGCGCCCCGCCACTTCCACCAGGCATTTCGGCTTGTTGAGCCCCAGCCGCGAGCCAATCCCGGCGGCGCAGATTACAGCGTGCTTAACAGGCGACATAGGGCCTTCCCATCATAAGTAACGAAATCACTGAGCTTCATCAGCTCCTTGTTGGGCTGATGCACACCACCGAACGCCACTCGCCAGTCAGCAGCTTCGAACATCGGCACATCGTTCATGCCTTCGCCCACTGCAACGATGCGATCGAAGCGCGAGCGCAGGCTGCTGACCGCATCACCCTTGTGCAGGATGTGCTCCACGCCATCCAACTGCCCTTGCCCGTCGAGCCGGGCCAGCGAGGTGAAACTGTGGACGCCCAGTTTGTCGAGAACCGGCTTGACCCAGAGGTCGAGGTTGCCGGTGACGATGAACGATTGCTCGGGGTGGCGGGCAATGAAATCGAGTATTGCCGGGTCGAACTCGACATGCCTGTCCAGTGCGGCATGAATCCAGTCCAGGCGCGCATCCCGCAGTAGCCTGACGCGCAATTTGAAGGACTTGTCGAAGGGCAGCAGGCCCTCTATGGTCGCCTGGGTCAACGCACTGATTTCGTCTTCCAGCCCCACCGAGGTTGCGATCAGCGGCAAAAGCTCTTGGCGCGTGAGCGTGCCATCGAGGTCGAAGCAGTAGGCCGTGGTCATTGCGCAGCTCCCTGACTACGTCGCAGAACGAAGAAGTACTGCCGGGTTTCGGCACGCTTTTCCAGGCTGTCCGAAAACAGAAAACCGTCATGCTCCACGCACATATCCAGGCCATCGAACGCTACATCCATCAGTTGGCGCAGTTCGGCGGCCGTGCGGTAGATGGCCGAGTACTGATCGGCGAGCTCCTCGGAATAAAAGCGGTCGAGGGTGAAGCGATCAGCCACGCCGACCGGTTCACGCAGGTAGATCCTCCCACCTTGAGCTAACAGGCGGGCGGCATCACCCAATACCTTGATGCAATCGGCGTCATTGAGGTAAATGAGCAAGCCCGAAATCAGCGCCAGGTCGAAAGGCGCCGACACCTGCAGTGCCAGCGGCTGAATGTCGGTGGCCGACATCACCTGGAACTGCAAGGCGGGTAACTGACGCTTTGCAGCTTCGGCCTTGGCCTTGTCGATCAGGCTGGCGGAAAAATCGACGCCCAGATAGTCGAGTTCCTGACAGTGCTCGGCCAGAAACCAGCCCCAGCGCCCGGTGCCGCAGCCGATGTCGAAAATTCGCCGAGCCTGATTCAGGCCCAGGATACTGGCCATCGCCGCCTTTTCAGCTTGATCACGCCGCTCGACCAGCTCCGGGTCGTTATCCTGGTACATGGTGGCGCTGAGCACGTTGGCATAATCGCGCTTGCCGCGCGCTTCAAAAAAAGCGCGGGTTGCATCGTAGTCGATGGCTACTCGCTCACCCTTGATGCGTCGAGAGTCGTTCAAGATTGCTCCTTGTCACTGCAGCGAACGGGCCATGAAGCAGTCAGAAATCCAACACCCGCCCGGTTGCAAAGGCTCAAAGCAAGATGTCTGCCAACGCGCACAAAAAAGCCGGGCGATGCCCGGCTTGATTGCTCTGGATCAATCAGAGCAGCGTCTTGAGCCAATGGGGCGCGCCATCACAGCTAGGCATGGCAAGCCCTTGGGCGCCATCTACTGGAATTGCGCGGGCGAATGCCCAGGGTGCGCGCGCCGCCAGGGCCCGACAATCGCCATCCGGGACGATCGGCAGAGTCGGGTTGTACAGCTGTGCCTGAGGCGCCATCAAAACCAACAAACCGGCCTGAGCCACCCGAACGCAGAGCTCCAGATCCACTGGAGCCATTTGGCTCAAACCGCCCAACGCTTCGACGACCTCCTTGCGCACCATCAGGCCATCGGCGCTGACGGCATGGCAGCCACGCACTACCCCTAGACTCAACGTGCCGTTCGACTCGCCAAGCTCACGCCCCAACCAGCTGGCATGCACACGCTGCCCCTCCAGCAGTTCGTACCCGGCATGGCTCACACAGCCATCACCGTCATGCATCTGGCAACCGACTACGCCAACCTCCGGCCGCTGAGCCTGATTGAGCAAGCCTTCGATCCAACCTGGGTTAGACACCTGGCTGCGGTCACTCATCAGCACCAGGTACTCGCCCCGTGCTTGCCCCGCCGCCAGATCGAGCCGCTCTGCCAGATTCGCGGATGGGCAGGCCAGCATCCGCACCTTGGCTCCCAGATTGGCTTGCTGACCCAGCTCACCATGAGTAACTACCAACACCTCATAACGCGGATAGCGCGTGCGCTGTTGTATGCTCGCCAAGCTGGTAGCCAGTTGCTGCATGTCCTCGCCCGCCGCCAGCAGGATGCTCACCAAAGGCGTGCCCGGGTGACGGAACTCGATTTGCAGTTGCCCAAGCTCATCGGCAGACACCTGCGCGCGATAGCCCAGCTGAGCCAGGTGACGGTCCAGGGTGACGCTGGCTTGCGCCAACATTGTGTCACGGCGATTGAGCCCAACCGCCAGGTACTCGTCGACATGCGCGAGCCCGCCCAACCCATTGTGTTCGACCAGGCGCAGAAGCAGGTCGAACTCCAGGGCCTGCGGGCATGCAGCGCTGAAACCACCCACATTCAGGGCCGCCTCTCGGCGGATCAACCAGTGTGGCGCCATCAAGTCCGGGCGGCTGCGCAGCAGATCGATATCGGCAGAAGGCCGCTGGACCACGAACAGCCGTCCATCACTGTCACGTTGCACATCATTCCCGCAGACGGCCGTGCAGGTATTTTCCTGAGACAGTTCCAGTTGCAGGCGAAGCAGACCACTGCCGGCCAGCTCATCACCGGCCTGCAGCAGCAGCACCCACTCACTGGGTAATTGCGCCAGTGCCTGATTGAGATGGGTGACGACATTGTCCGCTGTCACTTTGATGAAATGCAGCGTGTCACGAGCCGTGGTGATAGCCGGCAGGGCACCGGCTTTGAGCACGACAATGCGCATATCGCGCAGGCCGCTTTGCGCCACGCTGTCAAACGTCTGCTGCAGGGCTTCGTTGTCATCATCGAGGTCCAGCACCATCAGTGCGATGCCGATCTTGCGGGCACCATCGAGCCGTTTGAACACACGCTTGCGGTCGTCGGCGCTCAACGTCGCCTCGGCCAGCGTCTGCATGACCTGACCGGAAGGCGTTCGCGCCAGACGGTCGCTGAGCGCCGGGGCGGCCACTTCCTGCAGGCGCTGCAACCATTGTTCGAGCTCGCCACGCGCCTGCTCATCCTCGTCGGTCAATACCGCCAGCAATTGCCGGCAGACCTGCGGTGCAAAAAGATTGATCCCCAGCGCTTGCCAGTACCGCCCACGTAGCGTCTGCTGGTTGTCATTGGCATGACGCACGAGCAGTTCATGCTGGCGCACCCAGGCACCTTCCACCGCCCTGACCTGCGCCTGGCCGGCAGGCCACGCATGCAGCAGGAATTCGATGGCCGTCAGCTGGGTGAACAATCTTGCAGAGTAGTAAGGCAGTTCGACCCACTGCCGGGCCTCGAAGCTGCGCTGAGGCTCTTGGATGACGCTGGTCCAGGGCGAGGTGAACAGCAGCGGCTCCTCTAGGGCGCCAGCACCGGTCAGGGCGAACTGGCGCACAATGGCAAAGCCTTCATCATCATCGAAAACCGCTTGGGCTTGCTCGTCCCACTGGCGCAGCTTACGCACAGCTGGCAGCAAACTGTCAGGGTCCAACTGCTGTTGCTGGCATTCGCTGACTACCAGCGTATGCTCCAGCACCTCAAGGTCAGCCTGGCGCAGCAACGCAAAAGACAGCCCCAGCAGCCAGTGCTCATCAGCCATGCGTAACGCAGCTTCGGCCTGGGCGCGGCGCAGGGCCTGCACCCGCAGCAGCGCACGCCAAGGCTGCAGGCCGCTGAGCGCGTGTTCCAGAACCCTTTCCCGTGCATCACGTCCGGGCTGACGGTGGGCTGTCAGACCTTGCCGGTGGTAAGCGACCACAGCGTTGCCAGGGCACATTCCCAATACGTAGCCCTGAACACCTTGGCTTTCTGGGTGCTCACACAGCCAGTCGCGAGCAACTTGCAAGCCGTGCGGCAAGAGAAAGTCACTGTCTTTGGCCAGCACCACGAAGGGGGTTTCCAGGGTCGCCAGGACACTGGCCAGCGCTTGGTGCGCCTGCTCGCCGGTCGCCGTCTCAAGCACCGCCAGCTGGCATCCCAGGCTCTTCACATAGGCGCTGGCCCGAGCGCGATAATCCAGGTCGCCACTGCCCAGCAGCAACACCGTGATATCGCCCAGCGCCAAGGTAGTGTCGGTTGTGTGTCCAGTCATAATGCACCCGGTAATCAAATTCAGTTCTGCCACCGCCGCTGCCGGAGCTAGGCGCAGGCGCTTAGTCGGCCAGCCAGGCGTTGGCCCAGTGTTGAAGGTGTCGCTCGGTCAGTACGTAGTCGCGCAGTACCACTTCACGCAAAGCATCACCCTGCTGGTAGCTGGCCTGCGGGTCAGACAGGTGCATGCGTATCGCCTCCAGCCAATGCTGCGCATCATTGCCAGCCACCCGGGTACACGGCAGGTAACCTGCATACGCCTTGGTATCCGAGCAGATCACGGGGAAACCACAGGCTCCGTACTCCAGCAAGCGCAGGTTGCTTTTACAATCGTTGAACAGGTTCTGCTCAAGCGGTGCCAGCGCCAGGTCGAGGTTGAGGCTGGCAAGCTTCTGCGGATACAGCGCCATAGGGATACCCTGATGGAATTCTTTGACGTACGGCAGCAATGCATCTGGGCACATACCAAAAAATACCCAGTCCACCTCATCGGCCAGCGTCTTCACCACATCCTGGAGCAATTCCAGGTCGCCTCTG
>NZ_JAFGYW010000396.1:0-447 GCF_017491595.1 Pseudomonas sp. 51_B | reverse complement strand
CTTATTAACTTGTTAATTAAAACCATTAAATGAAATTGACGAACGAATTTCCCTTAATTCAATTCACTTTTATTAATTAAATTCACCAAACAATACATTTATCCTTAGGATTCATTGGCGAACCAACAGGACAATTGTATGTCTTTGCAAATTGATTAAAATTAGCAAGTGACAAAACCACTCGTGCATGAGCTGGACTGTGAACATCGTAAACCGATTGTGATTTGGCTGCTGAACTGTCTTTGTTTTCACACCATTGCTAGTCAGAATGATAATTAAATGATATTTTAATTTAATTTAATTTAAAGTCAAATTTACCGTTGCAAAAGATAAGAAAAATATTTCTTCATCACTGTATTGAGCTAAATCACCTGGTAATTTGTCAATTGATCCATGTTGTTGTTTGTAATTTTGTAAAGACTATTAATTGGAAGATTAATTTAATAT
>NZ_JAFGYW010000395.1:0-448 GCF_017491595.1 Pseudomonas sp. 51_B | reverse complement strand
ATGAACGTCAGCTGGGCACGACGCAACAGGATAGGTACCTCAAGTTCGCCGGTATCTGCCTGGCGCGTGAAAGCCACTTGTACGTCTCGGTCGATAACCAGTTCGAGAAACAGCTCGGCAAGACGCCGACGGATCACCGCTTCGTCTCGTACCAAGATCGGCCAGAGTTTTGGATGTCGACGTCCGTCGAGTGATGGCCCTGCCAGCAGCTGCACCAGGGCGCGCCGGGTATCCAGTGGCAACTCGCCGCTGTCGCCCAGGAACAGGGTGTTGGCGGGTACCTGAGCAGCATCGGGTGCTTGTGCCTCGGCTGGCATTGCCGCTTCGTCGTTCTCAGACCAGTTCATTGGCCCGCTCCCTCAAAAAGAAGATCTTTGGAATTCGGGCGCTACGACGCTCCTCGTCGCCTCCAACCCAGCCTACGGTTTCACTGTGGTCGGCCTTGAAC
>NZ_JAFGYW010000394.1:0-448 GCF_017491595.1 Pseudomonas sp. 51_B | reverse complement strand
GTGCAGCGCGCGGCTGAGCCACCATGAGAGCAAGGCACCGAAGAGCAGGCCGAGGCCGATCAGTCCGGCGCCGTAAAACAGCGAGCGCCGCTCGGTGCGATCGACGTAGGGCTGCAGCGAACTGTTGGGCTTGGCCACGGTGACCACGCCGATGATCTTGCCATTGTCGCGAATCGGCGCGCCGACGTGCATCACTGAAGAGCTCGGATCGTCAGGATCACTGCGGCTGGAGCGCGCGCCGTACTCGCCGCGCAGGGTCAGGTAGACGTCGTTCCAGCGCGAATAATCCTGGCCGACCGCGACGCCGCTGGAGTCGAGCACGACGATGCCCTTGGCATCGGTGACATAGATGCGGTGGTTGACCTGATTTTTCGGCAAGCCCCAGATGGTCGCTTGCGGCTGCCGCTCGCCATAGGCGCGGAGCAATTGCGGCCAGCGGTTCTCGCTG
>NZ_JAFGYW010000393.1:0-448 GCF_017491595.1 Pseudomonas sp. 51_B | reverse complement strand
GTTCGGCACCCATTCGATCTTCGACGCGACGCGCGTGCGCGCGGGCGCGCCGCGCCGCGGCGGCCATGCGTCGATCCTCTGCGTGCGCAACGTGATTCCCGCCGACTTCCTCGCGCCGCGCCACGGCGCCGCGCGCGCGACCGTGATGTTCTCGGGCACGCTCAGCCCGTTCGATTTCTACCGCGACACGCTCGGGCTGCCGGGCGACACCGGCACGCTCGACGGCGAGGGGCCGTTTCGCGCGGAGCAACTGACAGTGAAGGTCGCCTCGCATGTGTCGACGCGCTGGCGCGACCGCGAGCGCTCGCTCGAGCCGATCGTCGAGCTGATCGCCGAGCAGTACGCGGCGCGGCCGGGCAATTACCTCGGATTCCTGAGCAGCTTCGAGTATCTGCAGCAAGTGGTCGCGCGGCTGCGCGAGCGCCATCCGGCGCTGCCCGTCTGGGAG
>NZ_JAFGYW010000392.1:0-448 GCF_017491595.1 Pseudomonas sp. 51_B | reverse complement strand
GCAGGTAATCGGCTACAACCACCGGCCCCAGCAAAACCGCCATGCCCGCGCTTTGCGCAGGCTGAACCGGACTTCCGCTGTCCAGTTGGTACAGCGACACCGGCTGGTGAACGCTGCAACCCGCCAGGCCAAGAACGCCGGCGAGCAACAAAATAAGGGGGCGTAGAGCAGTCATCATCCCGTCCAGGTGGCCGCCACAAGGCTGACCACAGTGAAAATACTCAATAAATATGAAGAACGCTCGGCCACGCCGGCGCTTGAAAGGCCATATCATCCGTGAATATGCGTTCCGACTCCAGCGCCAAAGCGTCGATCTACGCGTTTAATCGCAGATCGAACGCTCTAGGAAGGCGTTCTCGCCTAATTGAGGTTTTCGACGAGCAGCGCATCGACCCGCTGAAAGCCCCGCGGAAGTTTGTTTCCGCGCCGTCCACGCTCACCTTTGTAG
>NZ_JAFGYW010000391.1:0-448 GCF_017491595.1 Pseudomonas sp. 51_B | reverse complement strand
CGCAGATGCAGCTTGAGCTGGTGGAAATCATCGAGCGCGTTGGCGTGACCTGCGTCATGGTCACCCACGACCAGGAAGAAGCCATGACCATGGCCCAGCGCATCGCGATCATGCACCTGGGCTGGATCGCGCAGATCGGCAGCCCGGTGGACATTTATGAGGCGCCGGTCAGCCGCATGGTCTGCGAATTCATCGGTAACGTGAACGCTTTCGACGGCACCGTGGTGGAAGATCTGGAAGGCCACGCGATCATCCACAGCCCGGACTTGCAGCAGAAGATCTATGTCGGTCACGGCGTCAGCACGTCGGTGCAGGACAAGTCGATCACCTACGCCATCCGCCCGGAAAAAATGCTCGTCAGCACCACTCAACCGGAGTTCCGCTACAACTGGTCCGAAGGCAAGGTCCATGACATCGCTTACCTCGGCGGCCATTCGGTGTTCTACGT
>NZ_JAFGYW010000390.1:0-448 GCF_017491595.1 Pseudomonas sp. 51_B | reverse complement strand
CGTCATCTCTGCACACGCAGACGGCGAAACTCGCCCCTGATAACTATGTACCGCTGATGCGCAATTCAAACCTGCTCGAATGATGCTTCTTTTCATTATTCAAACAGGCACGAAACATGGCTCTGCGATATACGCCCTTTCAAGCAAGTGGTTCTTCTGTACTGCCGCCCAATCAAACGATGTCTGCGGGCCAATTCCTGCAATCCGAGAACGGTCGATTTCGTCTGATGCTGCAAAGCGATGGAAATCTGGTCCTCAAAGACGGTGAGGGGGTTATCTGGATCGCCGACGCCAATCAACCTTACAGTGCAACTTTGCACCCGAAGAAGATGCGCGAGCCGCTGCAGTTTGTGATCAGCAACAGCGGCTTTCTTTATGACCCCTCCAGGCGACGATTATGGATCGCGGAAAGCACGCACAGCGCCGACAAGTCGCTTTGGTACAACAC
>NZ_JAFGYW010000389.1:0-448 GCF_017491595.1 Pseudomonas sp. 51_B | reverse complement strand
CATTTTAATCTTTGCAATTTCCAAATTCCTTGCATTTTCAACTAAATGAGCAAATGGCTTTTCCCAAGTATACATTTTTATCACTCTCATCGCTGGAATGATTTCATTCATCAATCTGACTCTTTCATCCGTTCGAATTGATGTTTGTTGTCTCAACTTGGAAAACCATTTTCCCATTTGAACTATAATTGAAAAAAATTAATTTTAGTAAATTACATATTCTAAAAAATTCCATACATTGAAATGGAAGATAAAGAACAATTATGATAAATAAGCCAACTAACGACGGATAACCAATTTCAAGATACCAAAAAATAATTGCTGTTGAGATGATTGCATGCATAGGTCCAGCTATCAAATAGCTTGTATAAACCAATGACTAATCATATCTCATAACATCATTTGATAGCAAATTAACAATCTGACCAACTGTTGTATTTCTTAATGC
>NZ_JAFGYW010000388.1:0-448 GCF_017491595.1 Pseudomonas sp. 51_B | reverse complement strand
TGATACGGGAGAATCAGCGTCGTCGCCTCGGAAATGAACAGGCGCTCGCGAACGGACAGGCCGGCTTCTTCCAGCTCGCCGATTTCCTTGAACAGTGCCTCGGGGGAGAGGACGACGCCGTTGCCGATGTAGCAGGAGACGCCTTCACGCATGATGCCCGACGGGATGAGGCGCAAGATGGTCTTCTTGCCGCCGATGATGAGGGTGTGGCCGGCGTTGTGGCCGCCCTGGAAACGCACGACGCCCTGAGCGTGGTCCGTCAGCCAGTCGACGATCTTGCCTTTGCCTTCATCACCCCATTGAGTCCCCACGACGACGACGTTACGCCCGGGAGTCACGTTCACTGCGCTGGCAGACATGTTGATTCGTTAGCTGGTTAAAAACGTATTCTACCTAGGTTCGCCGCCGGTTCCGAATTTTTCCGTTTCGCTTCAACGACATTGCACGC
>NZ_JAFGYW010000387.1:0-449 GCF_017491595.1 Pseudomonas sp. 51_B | reverse complement strand
GTGATGTTTCTCGACCATCCATTGGCCGGGGCGTTGATCGCCAGCGGTTTGCTGCTCGCCGATCGCCGCGCGTTCTGCTGGGCGCTGCTGGCGTCGGCGATCGGCCTGGGCTCGAGTCTGCTGCACCACGAAACGTCCGCCGCGCTGCTTGGGCTCGGTGGCTACAACGCCGTACTCGCCGCCCTCGCCTTCAGCGCGCAACGGCAACATCCGTGGCTGCCGCTGCTCGCCATTGCCCTGGCGCTGCTGGTGACGCCGCTGTTTGCTGCCCTTGGATTGGTGACGCTGACCGCGCCGTTCATCCTCGCCTGCTGGTTGATTCGTGCCGGCATTCAAATGCTTGGCAAAGCGTCGCTTGCGCATGAGTCTTGCGCTCACGAGGAGAATCACCCTAGGCTGCGCTGATCTTCGATTCAGGCGTTATCCATGGACAGCAGCAACAATTGGCG